>NZ_JAGHKE010000093.1:0-12283 GCF_017889395.1 Allofournierella sp.
GGCCACGATGCCGCCGTTGAACAGCATGGTGAAGAGCATGAGCAGGGTGAACAGCCGGTTGTAGGCGTAGTCGCTGCGGCTGAGCACATAGGCGAACATGGCGGTGATGGCCAGGCTGAACAGGGTGCCCACCACGGTCACAAAGATGGTGATGCCGTAGGAGCGGATCAGCTGATCGCCCAGTTTAAAGAAGAAGCGGTAGGCATCCAGACTCCATTCGCTGGGGAAAAAGCTGTAGCCATTTTGGAAGATACTTTGTTCGCTGCTGAAGGACACAATGACCACCAGTGCCAGAGGCAGCACGCAGGCCAGAGACCAGAGCAGAAACACCAGGTTCAGCACTGCATTTGTCTTTTTGGAGATGCGGTTGATGGACAGATCATCGCTCGGCATCTCCGGTACTTTTTTAAAGAGTTTCATCGGTTGATTTCCTCCCTTAGACCATTAGAACAGGGCGCTGTCCGGCTCGATGCGGCGCACCACCAGGTTGGCGCCCACCACCATCACAAAGCCCACGATGGACTGGTACAGGCTTGCAGCCGCCGCCATACCCACGTTGCCGGTTTCCTTCAGGGCCCGATATACGTAGGTGTCGATGACCTGAGTTGCCGGGTACAGGGGGCCGGAGTTGCGGGGCAGCTGGAAGAACAGACCGAAGTCCGCGTAGAAGATGCGGCCGATGGCCAGGATGGTAAGTACGATCATCATGGGCTTCAGGCAAGGCAGCGTAATCCGCTTGATCTGCTGCCATTTGGTTGCGCCGTCGATGATGGCTGCCTCGTAGTAGTCGTTGGAGATGCCGGTCAGACTGCTGATGTACATGACCGTGGAGTAGCCGATGGTCTTCCAGATCTGGAAGAAGGTGAGGATGAAGGGCCATTTGCCCGGTTCGGAGTACCAGTCCACGCCCTGGAAGCCGAAGTAGGCCAGCAGGTGGTTAAACAGGCCATCGTCCACGCTGAACAGCGAGAAGGCCATGAAGGAAACAACCACCCAGGACAGGAAGTACGGCGCCATGAAGATGGTCTGGTAAATCTTGGCCCGCCGCTTGCGAAGCAGCTCGCTGAGACCAATCGCCATGGCCACCGCCAGGATCAGGTCCATCAGAATGAACAGCACGTTGTAGCAGATGGTGTTTCGGGTGATGACCCAGGCATCAGAGGTCTGGAACAGGAACTTGAAGTTGTTCAGTCCCACCCAGTCGCTGCCGAAGATGCCCTTGCGAACACTGAATCGCTTGAAGGCCAGCAGCAGGCCGGACATGGGCAGATACCGGAACAGGAACATCACGATCAACGCGGGCAGCGCCATCAGCGTGAGCGGAAGATTCTTTTTGAAGGTTTTTAAAAAGCCAGCCTTGTTGTACGCTCCGCCGGCGTACTTTGCCGATTGTTTCATTGCGTTTCCTCCTTGCGGCACAGTGGCCTTGTTTTCCGTCTGCCTTAATTATAAACGCCGCCCTGTTCGCCAACAACGATACTAATTTTAAGTGGGGTGCACTTTTTTTAGGCATAGCCGGTTCCACAAGAAAAGTTCTCTTTGTCTTATATTTTTTTGCAACATCTACAACCACGCAGGCAAAAAGTGTGCTATACTGGAGAACAGTTCTTTTGCATTTGTTTCCCTTCCTATCTGAAAGGAGCACCTCTTTATGAAGATCATTCTTGTGGACGATGACCGCATGGCCCTGGACGGAATTTCCCGTATGCTGCACTGGGACCGGTTCGGCGGCCAGCTGATGGGCTGTGCCACCAGCGGTGATGAAGCGGTAACCCTGCTTGAGGAGCATCATCCGGATGTGGTCATTTCCGATATCCGCATGCCCGGCATGGACGGTCTGGATCTAGCCCGCTATCTGTATGAGCATTGCCCGAACACCCGCATGATCCTGATCAGCGGCCACGGTGAATTTGAATACGCCCAGCGGGCTTTGCAATATCAGGTGACGGATTATATTCTGAAGCCCATTACCCGGGCAAAGCTGAACAGCCTGGAGGAACGGCTTGCAGCGATCAGCGCCGAGCTCACGGCGGATGTGCCGCCCTGGTATGCCTGCGATGAAGCCCTGCGCACTCAGGTGAGTCAGGCGCTTCATAAAGGAGATATGGCCGCTATGGGTGAATTGCTCATCAGCAACGATGTGTTCCGTTCTCTCTCGGACCGGCGGGACGTGCTGGGCATCCAGCTGCTGAATTACCTCTTCTTATATCAGGAGGAGCTGGGCAAGGACCGGGCCAGCCTGGACGCCATGCGTCAGAAGGCCATGGAGGAATACTGGAAGCTCACCACCCAGCAGGAACGCCTGGCCTACCTGGCTACCCAATATTACGATCTGATGGAATACGCGGAAAATCGCAAGAGCGAGTATGCAAACCCCATTGTCTCCTATTGCCTGCAGGCCATTCAGGACAACTACTCCGCTTCCACCTTCAACATCTCCAATCTGGCGGATACGCTGCATCTTTCCCTGTCCTACCTGAGCACGGTTTTCAAAAATGCCACCGGCCAGAACATCAGCAACTATCTTTCCGCCCGGCGGCTGGAGCGGGCCCAGGCCCTTTTATGCCCGAGCAACGCCAGCGGGGAGGCCATGCCATGAGCATCAAAAAGCGCACATTTCTGATTGTCTGCTGCATCATCTCAGCCATTCTGCTCACGCTGAACGGCGCGACTTATCTGCTGTTCCGGTACTCCATCGCCCGGCAGCTGATCACTTCCCAGGAGGCGGTGATCGAGGCCAATGTGCGGCTGAGCGGCATCTTTACCCAGGCGGTGGATCAGTTGGTTTACCAATATACCAGCGACCAGCAGCTGGGCGAGCTGCTCAGCCGAAAGATCGGCCAGGATGAACTGCAGGACCTGAACACCAAATTCAATCTGAACAGCCGCCTTTCCTACCAGCTGAATGCCGTAGCACTTTTGCTGAACAACGGCTTCAAGACCGAGCTGTTCGTGAATCCGGAGCTGGAGGTCAGCCAGCTGTTTCTGCCCTCCAATACCATTCCCAATGTAAGCCGGGTATTCAGCGGTGCCACTGTTGCCGACGAAGATTGGTATCAGGCGGCCCTGAGCCGCCGCAGCGGGCAGCACATCTTTCTGAGCGAGGATCAGACACGGCTGTGCTTTGCCTGCCGGCTGCAAAGCAGCACCTTCACCGGCGCGCACCTGCCGGATGGTGTGGGCGTGCTGCGTGGCAGCCTGCCGGTGACCCAACTGCCGCACCTGCTCTCGCTGGTTCCGGTAACCGAAAACAGTGGCTTTCTGCTGCTGAACGACCAGGGGACCCAGGTATTCCGCAGCCCCAATCTGAGCGAGCTGGACATCTCTGAAACTCTGCTGATCCCAAACTCGGTCAGCTCCCTGTTGGAGATCGAGAACGAGCAGTATCTGTGTACTTCGCAGGAATTGCAATGGGGACTGCAGCTGGTATTCCTGACCCCTTATCAGGACATCATCACACAGGTATGGGTAATGATGTTCCCCTATCTTTTGTGCTCCATCGCTTTCGTCGTTCTGGGAATCTTATTATCGCTGGTCCTTTCGGCCAGCATTTCCCGTCCGGTAGTGCAGCTCACAAAAAAAATCGAAGCCATTCAGGATACCCGCGGCGTGCAGTGGGACGCTTCTTCCATCCGCGGTCCACGGGAGATCCAACAGCTCAGTCGCAGCTTCGGCAACCTGATCGATCGTGTCAACACACTGATCCAGGAACTCACCACCAAGGAAAACATGCGCAGAGAAAGCGAACTGCGAGCCTTGCAGGCCCAGATCAACCCCCACTTCATGCTCAACGCCATGAACGCGGTGAACTATATGGCGCTGGAACGGGAAGAGGATGACATCGCCGCCACCGTGGATTCCATCGCAAGCCTGATGCGCTACAGCATCACAGAGCCGGACCGGATGGTTACGATCTCCACCGAGCTGGACAACATCCGGGAATACATCGCGGTGTACGTACTTCGTTTCCGGCAGGACATTCGCCTGGAGATCCTGCCCGGCCTGTCGCCTTCTCAGGTGGTCATTCCAAAATTCACCCTGCAGCCTCTGGTGGAAAATTCCATCCGCCATGGCATCACCCGGCAGGATCCAGGCATTATCATCCGGATCAGCGCCCGGGAGGAAAATGGCATGCACATTATTGAAGTCACCGATACCGGCTGCGGCGCAGATGCAGAACTACTGAATGCCTATCTGGATTATCAGGACGTTCCCCTCAAGGTGACGCACGGCTTTGGCATCCGCAATGTGAATGAGCGGCTGATGCTGCGTTTCGGCGATCAGGGCGGGCTGCGCTACATCAACTACGACGGACAGCGGCTGCTGGCCCGGCTCACGCTTCCGAAAGATCTTGACTCTGCATCCTCCTGCTTTGCAGATTAGATTTATACGACAAAAACACCTCTGTGCCAATGACACAGAGGTGTTTTTTAGTGTTTATTTACCGCAATTGGATCAATTACTCTTCACGATTTGCTTTCATCTTCCAGAGAACGATTCCGAGCACTGCGGCCAGTAGCACTGCTCCACCCGCCACCAGAATAACCGGCATGGGATTTTTGTTGGCGTTCGCTTCGGTCACAGGAACAGAAGAGGCGCTGGAATCCGACTGTGCGGTGCTGTTTTCCGGAGAAGGAGTGGGCGCAGCGGTGGGGGTGACTGCATCGCTCTGCTCCGACTGGCTCTCACTTTCCGGGGCGGGAGTCGCCTTCACGGGCTTCTTCTCCGTATTCGATGTGTTCACCGGGGGGACCGCCGTGGGTGCGGGAGCTGCCGTAGGCGCGGCAGTGGGCGCAGGAGCAGGTGCCGCGGTGGGGTCCGGGCGGGGATTCTGATCCGGCGCCTGTGTGGGGGCCGGGCTGGGCTGGGGCTTCGCAGTGGGTTCCGGGTCCGGATTCGGGTCCGGACTGGGCGCGGGGGCCTGTGCCTGTACGAAGCTGCCGGTCACCTGCACCGCCTGACCGGGCATGCGGAAGGAATAGCTCTTGCCTGCCTCCTGAGCGGTCACGCTCTGCTGCGCGCCGTCCTCTCCGGTGACTCGCAGACTGCCGTCTTCAAAGCGGTATCCCTCGGCCGGCTGTACCGTCACGGTGACGGTATCGCCCAGGCCCGCTGCGGACGCAGAGGCCGACAGGGTACCATGCTCCGGCTGAGTCAAGGTGATGGCATACTGATTCTTTACAAAGCTTACCTGTACATTCAGATCGGCAGTTACACCATTCAGCAGCCAGGTGCCGTTGGTCTCGTTATACTGAGCGTTCTGCTCCCCTGCTTTGACTGCTTCCACCATGTAGCCAGTCTGAGCCTTGGGAATCACAACAGCGCTGCCGCCGTCCTTTACCAGCTGGCGTTCCGGCACAACGGTACCGCCTTCGCCTGCGGCTGCGGCAACGGTGTGCATCCGGGTATCGGCGCTCACGAACTCCACAGCTACCGCCAGATCGCTGGTCACGTTTTCAATGGTCAGTTCATTGCCCTGTGCGGGAACCGGCCAGGGCTGGCCGTTCACGGCGATGCTTCCCACGATGTTGCCTTCTTCCGGCTGCATCCGGATCTGGATCGAGCCGCCATCCTGTACGCCGGAGGCCGTGGCCTGGGCAGTACCGGAACCGGTGCTCTCCACCGTTACGGTGTGATCCGGAACCGCTTCAAAAGCAGCCTGCAGGGTCACCGCCTGAGCAGGCATGACAAATTCATACCGTTCGCCGTCCACTGCATCCAGGGCCAGCGTTCCGCCATCGGCAAGAAGAGCCTTCAGGCTGCCCTTCACCAGACGCCTACCCTCTTGGGGACGTACCGTTACGGTGACCGTCTGGCGATAGGCCGCCGTTCCCTGTACCGAAAGTTCCAGACTGCCGCCGGTGATGCCTTCGGCCAGGGTCACCGGATACTGCTGCGCGTCAAAGGCCGCGCTCAGAGTCACTGCCTGGGCAGGCATGACGAAGGAAAGCACTCCCTCTTCCCCTGCTTCCAGCGGGACGATCGTGCCATCTGCCGCAGTGGCTTTCAACGAATCTGCATGCAGCTGATAGCCGGTAAAGGCCTGCGTCTTCACCGTTACCTTGCTGCCTGCCTGGGTCTTCAGTACCGAGGGAACGATCACGCCACCCTCGCCGGGTGCAAGCTGGATCGGATAAGCCGCCGGGGCGAAGGTGATCTGAATATTCTTGTTTTCCTGGATATTGGTCAGCACCAGACGGCCGTCCGCCGGGATGTTCTGAGCCACGCCGTTCACCACGATCCGGTAGACCTGATACCCCTCATTCGGGGTGATCTTGACCACCGCGCTGCCGCCGGCGGTCACCCGGTCGGCGGTAAGCAGCTCAGCCTTGCCGTTTTCACTGGCCGCCACACTCACAGAAAAGCTCTCTGCCCCGGGCTCGTTTTCCCACATGCGCTCCACAACGGCATAGTCGATGCGGCTGTAGCCGCCCTTGACCGACACAGTGAGCAGGTGGTTTTCGTTCTGCTTTGCCTCCGGGACAGACACCGCCCACATGCGGGCGGACACTTTTCCGTTATTGCCCAGCTTGGAGGCATCCAGCTGGGTGGGCTGTACGTCCTTGCCATCCAGCTGGAAGGTCAGCGTGCCGTACTGCGCAGAGGGGTCGGCTTCACCCAGCGGGGTAACGCCTGCATACAGCTGCACGCCGGTGCCGTAGAACTGAATGCTGTAGGTCGCATCTTCTTTGGTGGTGCGGGTAAAGCCCAGATTCTGATACTGGGCATTCTGCACGTGCTGCACCCAGCCGTTTGCCTCGTCGCCGTCCGGTTTGAAGCCATTGTTGTCAGTGCCCATGGGCTTGGATGCCACGGACTCCGGCTGATATGCAAAGTGATTTTTCGCCGACGCATCGGTGGTGCGCTGATCCAGATATTCCTGTACCGCATTGGCACCGGTGCTGTTCTGTGCGGTGATATCAGCCGGCAGGCTGCCCTGATAGCTTACCTTTGCGCCGTCGATACCCGCCTGGCTGTCGTTCAGTTTTTCAATGGTCAGAGTGTGGACACCCTGCTCCAGATTGTCGAACACCAGGCTGCGGCCGGAGCCGGTCTTCCACTGAGGCTCTTCGCCTTCTTTGGTGATGGCCGCACGGATGTTCCCGGCCTGATCTGCCCGCAGCAGCAGCTCCACCTTATTGCCATAGAAGGTGAAGGTGGCACGGGCACCGCTCCAGTTGGAGAAATGGCCGTCGTTTTCCAGGGGATACTGGGTCATGCTGCTGCCGTTGGTCTCGGTCTCCCGATAGGACCACAGCCCGTCGTAGTCAAAACGGAACAGGCCGCTGCCCATGGTGTTATCGTTCACGGTGATGGTATTCACCCGGCCGGGGTCCAGCTCGGTGCGCTCCATCTTCACTTCATAGATGGCAGGCAGGCCCTCTGCCTTGGAAACGGTGAGCCGGACGCCCTCTGCCTCCACGGGAGAAGCAACAGAAGCGGTCCACACGCCCTCGTTCTTGGTCAGCTCGCCCAGAGACTGCCACTGACCGGCGGCATCCTTGTATTCCGCCTTCATGGTCTGGATGGCACTTCCCTTTTCCACCACGGTCAGCTGGCTCACCTGGCTCTGTGCGAAGGTGTTTTCCAGCGTGTACTGTTCCGCGGCCTGCTGAGGCTGCCAGTAGGTGGCGGGGTGGCCGTCAAAGGCAAAGGAGGCGTAAGTGCCTTCTGCCTGAGAGCTGGCCGAAGCGGTGGTGTTGGTGTTCCAGAAATAGAGGTTGGCTTCGCCGCCGCCCAGGGTAACGGTAAAGCTGCCGTTCTCGTCCAGAGCAACCGGGCTCAGCTTGCCGCCGTTGTCCTTTTGTACCTCGTACAGGGTGTAGCCGGCCTTCACAAAAGCCGGATCTGCAGTGAGGGTGATCTGCTGGCGGGTGTTCTCGGCGCTGCCCGCCTCACGCTGGGGGATGTTGAACTGATTGTAGCGCTCGGCAGTGCCTGCCACCAGACCGTTCATCACCATGAACGCCTTGGGTGCGGTGGCACCGGCAAAATGCTCGGCGATCTCGCTCTCGTACAGACCGGGCAGGGTGTTGAAGTAGCCCAGCACCACATCGCCGGTTTTGCCGCCATGCGCCTTGGACAGGCTCTGCACCTGCACGGCAGAAAGGCCGAATTCCCGATTCTTGGCTGCGCTCTGCTCACTGTCGAAGTTGCCGCGGTGGAAGCCGCTGGCCGACGCACCGTCTTCGCTGCCGATCTGGCCCACCTTGAACATGATCCAGTCGTTGTTTAGGCGGGTGAGCTGATCGTCAATGGCGTGAACGCGGTCGATCAGCTGACCCCATTCCAGCAGGCCGCGGGTGGGGGTGCCGTCCTCATCCCACAGATAGCTGCGGTCAAACTGGTACTCCACCCGGAAGAAGTTCAGCCACTTCATACCGGACAAAATGGAGGTGTTTACCACCAGATTCTTGTTGGACTGGGAGTGGTTGAAGGCGAAGGCGTCCAGATACTGGCCGAACATGATGGGCATGCTGCCGGTACCATCCACACCGCCGTAAGCCAGTTTGCGGTAGCTTTCCCAGGTGGGCAGATTCAGCAGCTTTCGGGCTGCGTTCTTCTGCACATCCCCGTTGGAAAGGTTGATGCTGGAGGGATTGGCCCAGCTCACATCGCCGTAGTAGTCGTCCCAGGTGAGCAGGTCCGGCTGGGCAATGCGCAGGTATTCCTTCACATTGGTCTCGCCCCACTGGTTGGGGAACTGATTGGTATGCAGGATCACGCCGGGGTAATGCTGGCGGGTCCAGGCAAACCACTTGCCGAAGGCCTCGGCTTCGCCGGTGCTGTAGCCGCCCTCGTCACCGAAGCAGAAGCTGATGGCGTTATGGATATACGGCTTCATGGACTCGGGCACAAACTCTCTGGGATCACCCGCGCCGCCCATGTTATTGCCGCCGAAGGGAGCCTTTGCAATGCCCCACAGCGAATCCGGGTTATAGAGCATGTAGTCCGCATTGGCAAAGTCCGGGTCATAGAACAGCGGGCCGTCGTAGCCGAACTGTCTGGCCTCCTCCACAGTGGGGGTGCCGCGGCCGTAACCGCTGCTGGGGGTCCAGCCTAGCATGGGCAGACCCCGCTCCACCACGGTCGCCTGACCGCTGGCCAGATACTGGTGGCGCTCTTCATGCTGATAGGGCACGCTGCCGCCTTCCGGGGCAGGCTGCTTCTCCGGCACGGTGCCGGAGTCGGTGAAGATCATGAACTGGTACAGCCGCAGCTCCTTTTCCGGCCGCTGCCAGTGAGTGACCTCAAACCGGATATAGCGGGTGTCGTAGGAAACACCGAACTCGTACCGGGTCACATTCTGATGATACTGTACACCGGTGTTCATGTTGCCCTTGGTGATGGGAGTCTGCCAGTGTTCTCCGTCGGTACTTACCGAGATCCGAGCCTTGTTATTGCCCAGGCCCATATTGGAGGGACCAAACGCCGCGCGGATACGGCTGACACTGTACACCGCACCCAGATCCACGGTAAACAGCGTCACCGGGGATTTGGTTCCGTTTGCATCCGGCAGTTTATCCGGAGAAACCTTCCAATAGCTTTCGCTGGTGTCCACATAGCTGCCGTCTGTCTTGCTGCTTTCCGGCAGGACTACCTCGTAATCCTTTTTCAGGATCTCCAGCAGCTTGTTCTGGTCACCCACTTCCGTTTTAACCGAAAGTGCATTGCTGATTGCTTCGTTTTTCACCACCGGCACACGGCCCCGGTAGTCGCTCTCGGTTTTGTTTACGGTTACAGTATAGGTACTGGTGGCACCGCCGTCGCTCACCTGCACCTTCAAGGGATGCTCACCGGGCTGGGAAACGTCCATTTCCACATAGCCCTTGTCATTGGGTTTTGTGCCGTTCACCGTTACCTGCGCGGTATCGGAAGCGGCAAACGGGTACACCTGGATGGAATCCACCGAGGCATAAGCGGTTCCGGTGTAGTCGGTCACCTGGGGTGCAAAGCCGGTATCGTTCGGCACTGCACCTTCCGGGTAACCGTTCACAGGCTGCAGCTCATACACCCGGTCCAGAATCAGGTTGTTCAGTCGGGGCGGTTCGCCCTGCGCTCTGGCCCCCAGCGACAGGGGCAACACCCCGGTCAAGGCCAGCGCACCGGCACACAGCAGGCTGACCGCCCGCCTGCCCAGCCCCGTTCGCCAAAGCGATACGGGCTTGTTTTGCGTTTGCTTCATTCTCGTTCCTCCTTGCTGTTTTCTCCGCAGGCCACCGTGGTCTGCGAAATGGCGGAAGTATGTTTTCATGATAACCGCCATTTTCCCACCGGAAAAGTGGAATTATTTCGGTTCATGTGTCTTTTTTCTTGCTTCGAGTCGGGATTTTCTCTTAACCGGTTCCCCCGGAACACCGCAGCCAAAAAAAGTGCACATCAGCAAAAGAATTGCCCCTTTCGCCGCAGCAAAAATTCTTTTATAGTGGAACCAAAGGGCCCCCACCGCCGGGGCGGCATAAGAAAAGGGCGCTTTGCTGAGCGCCCGTTTTGCGAAAGGAACCACATGCCATGAAAAAAGAGATCGTTGCCAACGGCATTCATAATTACACCCCGCCGGAGGAATATGTTCCTCCCAAATCTCCCCAGGTTCAAAAGCATCTGGACTGGTTCATGGGCCTGAAGCTTGGCTTTATGATGCACTGGGCTCCCGGCAGTCAGCTGGGCACCTACGAGAGCTGGCCTTTGAGTGACGGCGACGCCGCCTGGAGCCAGGAGGACTTCACCTGGGCTCCTGCCGAGGTGTGCAAGCAGCAGTACTGGGACGCCAACAAGACCTTCAATCCGGTGAAGTTCGATGCCGCCGCCTGGGCGGAGCTGGCCAGTGAGTGCGGCTTCAAATATCTGCTGTTCACCACCAAGCATCACGACGGCTTCTGCATGTACGACACCAAGACCACCGACTACAAGATCACCGGACCGGACTGCCCCTTCCACATCCATCCGGACGCGGATGTGGTGGGTGCGCTTTATCGGGAGTTCCGCCGCAAGGGGCTCGCCATCTCTACCTATTTCTCCAAGCCCGACTGGCACAGCCCCTACTACTGGGCACCCCAGTTCGGTACTGCCCCCACCCGCAACGTGAACTACGATGTGGACCAGCACCCCGAGCTGTGGGAAAAGTATGTACAGTTCACCCACGAGCAGATCCGGGAACTTTGCACCAACTACGGTCAGATCGATGTGCTCTGGCTGGACGGCGGCTGGGTTCGTCCGGACAATCTGGGCCAGGATATCCGCCTGGGCGAGATCGTGGAGGAGATGCGCGCCACCACCCAGCCCCAGATGATCGTGTGCGAGCGCACCTGCGGCGGTGAGTACGAGAATTTCATCACCCCGGAAAAGACGGTGCCGGACACCGCCCTCACCGTACCCTGGGAGACCTGCACCACCGTGGGGCAGAAATTCTCCTTCCATTACACCGATCATTTCAAGAGCGGCCGCCAGCTGGTCCACCTGCTGCTGGATGTGGTGAGCAAGGGCGGCAACCTGGCACTGAACATCGCGCCGCAGCCGGACGGCCTGCTCCCCGCTCCTGCCGAGCGTTCTCTGCGGGAGATGGGTGCCTGGCTCAAGCTGTTCGGCCAGGGCATCTACAACACCCGCATCTGCGCGCCTTACTTTGAGGAGCGGCTGTTCTACACCCGCACCGACGAGCGCGCCTATGCCTTCTATGCCTACGACGAGGTACCCGCTCTGCCGGGCAAGCTCACCCTGCATCTGCCCCAGCCGGTTGCTTCGGTTCGCTGCATGCGCACCGGCCAGACTCTGCGCTTCCGCCAGGGTGATGGCGAAGTGACCCTTGATCTGGACTGCCTGCCCATGGGCGGGGCCTTCTACGCCGAAGGCTTTGAGTTGACCTTCGCCTGATTTTTTCAAACTCCTTCTTCATTTCCTTTCCCTTATCTTCATCAAAACAGCCCGGGCGGCTCTGTTCCTGTATCAGACAGGATCGGAGCTGCCCGGGCTGTATTTTGTATTTTCCTATGTATTTTTACGCCGGACATTTTGTTTTCCAGTCACGCGCACGTCCGGCAGTATATTGCATATTTATTCTATATCACGTATTATTATTCGTTATTTTAACCATATATATGCATATTTATTTGACATTTTGTTATTTATTTCGTAGAAAAAATCTAAAAAAGGAATTTTCTCCAAAATCTATTGAATATATATTCATATAGATATAAAATATATTCATTCGCTGTTCACTCAAACAACCCCCGTAAGCAAGGAGGGTCAACACCATGACCAAGGTATTTATCGACGGCAGCGCCGG
>NZ_JAGHKE010000094.1:0-9826 GCF_017889395.1 Allofournierella sp.
GAGCTGTGCCTGCGCGCCCCGGGCGGCGAAGTAGCTTACCGCGTCCTGTAAAACCGTTTGGGGGTCCGCACCGGCCACCAGGCGGTGGATGGGCTCGATCTCCAGGCTTTCGTCCTGCAGGTTCACCACCTCGGCCAGCGCCCAGCGGGCCGGATGCTCCAGCCGCTGCTGCGGGGTAAGCGTTTCGCGAATCTGCTCCCAGCGGACCCGGGCGGCTGCCATGGAATGGTTACCGTCGCCGGTGGCAAACTGCAGGGCCGGGGCATCTGCCGGAGCGCCATACCGTTCGCTCAAGTGTTCCGGTGCAGCCAGCGCCTCCAGCGCCTGCTGGATTTTCTCGGTGAGCGCCCCCTCCGGAATAAACCAGCCGGTCAGCTGGCCGCCGCCCAGCATGAGCGGTGTATCGTAGGCTTGCTCCAGTTCGCTGCAAAGAGCGGCCACCGGCTCGATCACCGACCGCTGCGGGTCGTCGATCAGCAGCAGGATGTGGGGCAGCTCCAGTGTGGCTGCCTCCCGCACCGCCAGCCGGGCTGGAATACGCTCCGGCACCGTGCGCTCGGTGGGACGAATCAAAGAGCGGGAGCCCTCCCGGTAATCATAAGCCTCCAGGTCCACCGCCATCACCAGACCCCAGCGGGGCGCGGCCACGCCTTCCATTTGACGGCGTACCAGCATCATGCCGGGCGCGGTGGGTCGGAGCAGTCCGTTTACCTGATATTCCTCCATGGTCTGCCCGATGGTTTTGATCCGCTCAGGCGCGTCCGGCTCTTCCAGCCAGATCTCCGGCAGAGTCAGCCGCAGGGTGGAAGGGGCATCCCCCACCAGCTGCTGCACCTTTTGCCAGTAATCCGGCTGAGAGGTGTATTGATCGCAGGCCACCACCGCCCACTTTTCCAGATTAATCTCCGGGGCGGGCAGCAGCATGGCCGCAGGTTTTGTGCATCGCTGCATGGTCGTGTTCTCCTTTCCCCGCCCGTCAAATCAGGCGTACTCGCAGAACACCGGGCTGTGCGGCAAGCTGATCCAGCTGCTCCGGGGCAGGCTCGGCTTCCAGATCGGCCAGCAGGCAGCACCGTTCTCCCTTTTTGGCATCTGCACGCCCTGTTGTTTTCCAGCCCGCCAGAAGCTGACCTGCATTCAGGTTTTCACCCAGTACACAAAGCCGGGGCGCAGCAGTTTTTGCACCCAGCGTGCAATCCGGGTAGTTCACTGCGTTGCGCAGGGTACCCTCCTCCAGAAAAGCCTTCAGCTGGTCCACTGCCATGCAGGCACAATTGTCCTCCGATTCCTCGGTGGAAGCGCCCAGATGAGGAATCACCAGCGCGCCGGGCAGATGCACCACGGCCGGGTTGGGGAAATCCGAAACATAGCGGCGCACAATCCCCTGCTCCATGGCTTGAGCCAGCGCCTCGTCGTCCACCAGTTTATCCCGGGAGAAGTTCAGCAGCACCGTACCGGGCTTCATTTTTGCGAACACCGCCCCATTGATCATCTGACGGGTAGCATCGTTCAGCGGCAGATGCAGCGTAATGTAATCGCAGCTTTCGTAGATTTCTTCCGGTCCATCCAGCAGGTGAACCTCCTGGGCCAAGCCGGGGATGGTGCCATCGCCCTCCGGCAGGGTGTAAGCCCAGACCTCCATACCCAGAGCCAGGGCGGCGTTTGCCACCTTTACTCCGATATGGCCCAGACCGATGATGCCCAGGCGCTTGCCCAGAATCTCACCGCCGGCAAACTGCTTTTTGGCTTTTTCGGTGTCCTTGGCAATGTCCGGGTCCGACTGGTTGGCGCGGACCCATTCCACGCCGCCCACCACGTCACGGGCGGCCAGCAGCATTCCCGCCAGCACCAATTCCTTCACGCCGTTGGCATTGGCGCCGGGGGTATTGAACACCACGGTGCCCTGTTTTGCCAGCGCGTCCAGTGGAATGTTATTCACACCGGCTCCCGCCCGGGCCACGGCCAGCAGCCCGGCAGGCGCGGTCACGGCGTGCATGTCGGCACTGCGCACCAGCGCCAGCTGTGCTTCCTCCAGCGGGGCATCCAGCTGATAGCCCGCGCCGAATCGTTCCAGTCCCACCTTGGCAATGGGGTTCAGGCATGTTACCTTTGTCATCGTTTCTGCCCCCCCTTAGCCGTTCTCGGTCTCAAACTGCTTCATGAAGTCCACCAGCGCCTGCACGCCTGCCAGCGGCATGGCGTTGTAGATGGAGGCGCGCATACCGCCCACGGTGCGGTGCCCCTTCAGATTCACCAGGCCCTTGGCGGCCGCTTCCTTCACAAATTTCGCATCCAGATCCTTGTCGCCGGTCACAAAGGGAACATTCATCAGCGAACGGTCCTTTTTGTCCACCGTGCCCCGGAACAGGCGGCTCTCGTCCAGGAAATCATACAGCAGCTTTGCCTTTTCCAAGTTGCGCTGCTGCATCCCCTCCAGGCCACCCTGGGCTTTAATCCACTGGAACACCTTTCCGCAGATATAGATGCCGTAGCAGGGAGGTGTATTGTACAAAGAATTGTTGTCCGCATGGATTTTGTACTGCAGCATGGTGGGCACAAAAGCCGGAACCTCCTCCGGGATCAGATCCTCCCGGATGATAACCACTACCACGCCCGCCGGGCCGATGTTTTTCTGCGCTCCGGCGAAGATCAGCCCGTAACAGCTCACATCCACCGGCTCGGACAAGAAGCAGGAGGACTGGTCCGCCACCAGCGGCTTGCCCTTGGTGTTGGGCAGGGTCTTGTATTTGGTGCCGTAGATGGTGTTGTTCTCGCAGATATACACATAATCCGCATCCGGCGAGACCGGCAGGTCGGTGCAGTCCGGGATATAGGCGAAGGTGCGGTCCTCACTGGTGGCCAGCTTGTTGGCCTTCCCATATTTCGCGCCCTCTGCATGCGCCTTCTTGGCCCATTGGCCGGTAACGATGTAATCCGCCACGCCGTTTTTCATCAGGTTCATGGGCACCATGGCAAACTGCTGAGATGCACCGCCCTGCAAAAACATGATCTTGTAATTATCCGGCACTGCCAGCAAGTCCTTCAGATCCTGCTGGGCCTGATCCAGGATGTTCTGGAAGGAACTGGATCGATGGCTCATCTCCATTACACTCATGCCGCAGCCCTGATAGTCCAGCATTTCCGCACAAGACTGGCGCAGCACCTCCTCGGGAAGCATCGCCGGTCCGGCGGAAAAGTTGTACACTCTGCTCATTCTCGATCCACTCCTTTTGTTTTAGATTTGCCAGCAATGGGCAGCGCTCTTTCGCGCCGCATCAGTTCACTGCTTTAGCTTATTGAATAGATTAGCACATTGCAGAGCAAATGACAACTGCCTTTTTTCACAACTTTGACAAGTAATCCTTTGGAACTGTCCGTCATATAGCCAATTTTGTTCTCGATGAGAAAACAAAATTGTGATTTTGGGCAAAAACGAGAAAAAGCGCTCTCACGCAGTGCCCGACAAAAACCTTATTGGCTTTGCCTTCGGGCTGCGTGAAAGCGCTTTTCTACTATTTTTGATAGAATTGCTCCCCTCAGAAGCGGAGCTCTGCCTCAAAGCAGCATTTTCCCTCACGGGTGCCGGATACATACCAGCCGCTCTGTGTGCTGCCCCGCTGCACCTGGAAATGCTCCCCTGCCGGGACCTCATTGTGATAGCTGATGCTGATACGGCGGACCGGCTTTTCCCGCAGCTGCTCCAGCGGCAGTGCGTCGCAGGCAATGTCCGCATAGCGGGTATTGTTCAGGTGGCCGTTGATGTCGCAGAAGGTATAGTAGGCAGCCGCCTGACCCACCTGCTCTACCTCCTGGGGGCGCTCGATGGTCATGTCCAGCTGATAGTCCACATCGTCTCCAAAGGGAAGATTCTGAAAGGCTTCAGGCGGGCGGCGGATGATACGGCGGGCCTGCGGGTCCACCAGAACCCATCGGCTGTCGGTCATGCCAAGGGCATTCCCCTGCTCATCCTGCACCGTGGTCACGCGCTTATAGGTGGCTCGCTTGCAGTTTTCCGGCCTGGTGGTCAGGGTGATAACCTCGCCGCAGCGGGGAACCCGCTCCCACTGAAGGGCCATTTTCGCCATGAGAAAAATCGCATTGTTCTTTTCGTAAAATTCCTGATTCAGCCCGATTGCCTCGCAGTGATCGGTGGAAAGCTGCTGCACCATACGCAGAAATGCGCCGGGCATCAGGTATCCATTCAGATCGCAATCGGTGTCCTTCACCCGAAAGGTCTGGGTGTAGGTAGTCAGCTCCTGCATTTTCTTTTTCGCCTTCTTTTGCATTGAAATTTCCTTCTTATTATAGCACAAATTCACGCAAAATTAAAAACTCCGACCTGCTGCATTTTCGCCGGAACGGAGCACGGCGCCCCCTGCCTTTGCAGAGAGCGCCGCACAATTGGAGGATATCAATCCGGGTGCTGAAACCCCGGGGAAATGGTTACGGACGAGCTACCTGATTGAGTCGGGCATTGATGGCAAGCAGCTGCTCCTTGGTCAGCTTGTTCTCGCCCAGAGTACCCACCAGACCTGCCATACGCAGTACCGTGAAGCCGCCGATCATTTTGGCAAAATCTCCGCTGAGATCGCCTTTTCCGCCCATACCCACCGAAGCAAGCAGCTCCAGAATGATCTGCTTGCCCTGCGGGGCCTGCATGATGTCTCCGATCAGGTCATTCAGGGAGAAGAAGCCCTCCTTTTCGGTCACATCAAACCAGTTGAGGATTGCCCCCTGCTCCTTCAGGCGGTAGCTTTCGTCCGGCGTATCCACATGGCAGATCTCTCCCTGGTCACGGCAATCGCCTGCCACTGCCTCCAGCTTCGTTACCCCTTCGTTGGGCACAACGAAACGGAAGAAGTGATCCTCTGCGTGCTGCACGCCCAGCGAGACTCCGTTGGCGAACAGCTCCACCTCGGGCTGGTTGGAATAGACGGTGATCTTCACCGTGTCACCGGTGTGGTTCACAAACCGCTTGCCGCACAGGTGGACGAAGGGCTCGTCGGAAAGCCAGGCCTTGTAGGCATAGAAGGCATCCTTTTTGTATTTCCGGTCCATGGTCACCAGGCCCTTGTGGTTCTGGCCGTTTTCGCCGCCCTCGTTGCGGGCGTCAGCGCTGAAGTCAAACATATTCCACACATGGGTCGCCCACAGGTAGGGCCGGGTGAACAGCTGCTTGATCAGCTCTTCGTGGTAATATGCCTGGTACTCTTCGGTGTAATCGCCCTGCTGGGGAGCATCCGAATGCCAGTTCAGCGCCTCGCAGCCGTATTCGCTGCAGCCAATGGGCAGGGTGGGATGCATTTCGTGGAACTTGTCAAACCAGGGGCCGTTCATGTCGGTATTGCCGCCGTACCAGCCGAAGTAATGGTTGTAGGATACCGCATCGGGAATCTCCAGATAAGGGCTGTCCATGGGGCACATGCTGATCACCGCCATCACAGTGGGACGGGTGGGGTCCATGGCATGGCACAGGTCATTGAGCTCACGATGGTTTTCCATCATATCCGGGTCACGGTCACCCTTCATGGTGATCTCGTTGCTCAGGCCCCACACAGCAATGGACGCATGGTGATGATTCTGCACGATCAGCTCACGCATCTGGCTGATGGTGTTTTCCCGGCCGGCAGGCATATGCTGAGAGATGTAGGGGATCTCTGCCCAGACCACCATGCCCCGCTCGTCACACAGATCATAGAAGAACTGGTCGTGCTGGTAATGCGCCAGTCGGATGGTATTGGCGCCCAACTCACAGATCAGATCTATATCCCGGATGTGATCCTCCCGGCTGAGCGCGTTGCCCTCGCCCCAGCAATCCTGATGGCGGGAAACACCGCGCAGCGGATAGCTTTCCCCATTGAGGAAGAAGCCCTGTTCGGGGTCGATCCGGAAGCTGCGGAAACCGAACCGACGTCTGACCGTATCCAGCACGGTGCCGTCCCGCAGCAGCTCGGCGGTCAGGGTGTAGAGATAGGGGTCCTTGCGGCCGTGCCACAGGTGAACCTGCTCCACCTGCAGCGCGTTTTTTTCTTCCCGGCTGCAAGCCTGAGCCACCGTCTCCCCTTCGGCGTTGCGGATGGTATAACGTACCTCAGTGCCATCGGCAGGGCCGGTGAGCCAGCGCTCCACCTCCACACGACCGCTCACATCCGGGGTCAGATGCAGCCCGCAGCCGCCATAATAGGAAAGGTCAAAATGGGTCTCAGAAACACAAATGATGTTCACATCCCGGTACAGACCACCGTAGAAGGTAAAGTCCGCTACCTGGGGATAAACGTGGTCGCTGGGGGCGTTGTCCACCGTAATGACCAGCAGATTTTTGTCCTGAAGGGCACCGGTCAACTCCACTCGCCAGGTGGAATAGCCGCCGTCGTGGTGAGCCAGCTTTTTGCCGTTCAGGTACACCTCTGCCGACAGGTTGGCGCCGTTGATTTCCAGAAAACAGGCCTCGGCTTCGGGCAGATCCGCCCGATCCAGCGTGCGCACATAGACGCCGGTGCCGCGCCAGTAATCGTTGCCGCCGTCCTGGCCGTCGATGTTGTTCCAGGTGTGCGGCAGATTGACGATGTCCCAATCCGCCGGGAAGCTCTCCGGCAGGGGCGCACCCTTGCGGAACGCCCATTTATGATTGATATTCAAAACATTTCTCATAACAAAACCCTCCTGATCGATCATTGCCCGGCAGCGCGTTTTTTCTTCAGCGTGAGCACATTCTCGTTAACCTGCTTTTTGTGCAGCGGGTACCAGAACCAGAGGATCAGCGCCAGCAGCGCGAATTCAAGGGCAGGTACCAGGACCGAGATATTGAACAGCCCCTCCTGCACCGTGGGATCGGTGCGGGTAGCAGCCGAGTAACCAATAAGTTCCAGCAGCAGGCCGCTCAATCCGGCGGAAGCCGCCTGGCCCAGCTTGCGGGCAAAGGAATACAGCGCATACACAGTGCCGTCCTCACGGCGTCCGGTTCTGCATTCCGAATCGTCGTTCACGTCGGTGATCAGAGCCCAGGAAACCATGGAGAACATGCCCAGAGCCAGCCAGCAAAGGAACTGAAAGCCCACATAGACCCACACATTTGCCGGACGCACAACGAAGAGCACCAGATTGATGACCACCGCGGCAATACTGGATACCACGCTGACCTCACATTTGCCGAAGTGCTTGGCCAGCGGCTTGACCAGAGCGGCAGCCAGCAGCATGGCCACCATCATAACCAGATTGGAAACCGACTGCGCCGACGCATTGTTGTAGTAATCCGGATAAACATAGCCGCTCATGTTCTGGATGGTCAGCTGAGCCAGCAGCATCACAATGGAGGCGGCAATGATGGAAATCAGCGAACGGTTGTGAATGGCGCTCTTCATCATCTGCACAACGGACTCCTGTTTGCCCTGCGGTGCCTCGATACGCACACGCTCGGTAACTAAATTATAGCACAGCAGATAGCAGATGACCGCCAGAACAGAGAAGATGCCCGCTGCCAGGGTAACCCGGGAGCCGATCAGCGTTTCCACGCCGTCCACCTTTTCGTAAGCAACGAGAGGAAGGCCCACGCCGATCACAACGCCGGCCAGAGTGCCGCCCATGTGCGGAAGGTGGAGAGGGACTGCCGGTCGTCCGGGTCCTCCGAAATGGCGGAGGCCATGGAACCATAAGGAATGTTTACGGCGGTGTAGAAGACCGAGCCCCACAGGATATTGGTTACAAACAGATATGCGACTTTTACCCCCATGGGCAGCCCGACCAGTCCGCTCTGATAAATCAGGAAGGATGCCAGTGCCACCGGCCCACAGATACGCAGCAGCCAGGGCTTGAACTTGCCGTGCGCCGTGGTGCGGCTTCTGTCGCAGATGCGGCCCATGGTCACATCGGTAAAAGCATCCACAATGCGCACCACCGTCATGATAAAGCCGACTACACCTGCGGAAACACCCATAACATCGGTGTAGAACTTCATGAGCATCATGGTGGAAAAAATAAACGTAAAATCGTTGCCAAAATCTCCGAACAGGTAACCGACCTTGTCCCGAATCCCAAACGGACGCACCGTTGTGCTGCGGTTCATACAATCATTCCTTATCCAATACATTGAAGGTAGATATCACGTTGTCCGGACGATGTAAGTATCTTACCAGAATTCCCCCACATTGGATTAGAAGTATTTCGTGTGAAATCTTCATTATTTTTGTTTTTCCTCTTGTCATTGTGCAGAAAAAAGCGCATACTGTTCGTACAGTTTGCTGATCGTTCTGCACTTGAAAGGCCGGTTTTGTATGTTTTGCTCAAATGAATTCTCTTTTTTTATGCAAGTACTCCAAAAATCCGGGATTTCCCATCAGGAGTTTGCACTGCCCGCCGAAGAGGAACTGGAAATCGACGGCGGGCTTCGGCGGCAGCTGGGTGTGACCCCTTCGGTGTTTGAAGGATGCCGTGCCCCGTTTCAAAATATGGAGCCGGGCGCCATTTATCATGTGACAGACTGCTTCTACCTGCACTATCTGTTTTTTCTGCTGCCCGGTACACCCCGCTGTATGGCGATTGGGCCGTTTCTCACGATGCGGCCGCTTGACCGCCAGATCTTTGAGACAGCGGAGCAATACGAGCTGTCCCCTGCCCGCATTCATCTGTTGGAGGAGTTCTATTCCTCCCTGCCGCAGATTGCCGATAACAGCCCCTTCTATGCCATGGTGTACTGCCTGTGCGAAGCGCTGTATGGTCCTCGGGTGGAGGTACGCTCCATCAGTTTGGATGACGCGCTTTCTTCCACTGCCCTTTCCTCTGCGCCGGAGGACATTGATCTGCCCACCGTCATGCGTCGGCTGGAAAACCGCTACCGCCTGGAGGATGAGCTGCTGCAGGCTGTAGCGGACGGAAATCGCACCCGGCTGCACCAGCTGCTGCACGGCCCCGACATCAACATGGCAGTGGAGCCGCGTTTGGCCGACCCGGTGCGCAACATAAAAAATTACTGCATCGTGCTGAATACCGCACTGCGCAAAGCGGCTCAGTACGGCGGTGTGCACCCCATTTATCTGGACGATCTTTCCCGCACCTTTGCCGCCCGTATTGAACAGCTGCCCACCACCACAGATGCTCAGAAGCTGATCAGTGAAATGTCGGATGAATACTGCCTGCTGGTGCAACGATACAGCGCCATCGGCTGTTCTTTGCCGGTACAGACTGCCATGCTGTATGTACGCCAGCACCTGGCCGAGCCGCTGAACCTGCGTACCATTGCCGCCGTGCTGAACTGCAATCCCAGCTATTTTTCAGCTCGTTTCAAAAAAGAAACCAGCCAAACGCTGACCGCCTTTATTCTGCAGGAGCGGATTCGTCTGGCCGCCAATCTGCTGCTTACCACACGCCTGCAGATCCAGACCGTGGCGCAGCACTGCGGGTTTCTGGATGTGAACTACTTTTCCCGGATTTTTCATCAGACCATGGGCTGCAGTCCCACTGAATACCGAAAGACCGGCCGCTCGCTCCACGTGTCCTGATCTGTTTGCCTGTTCTCCGCTTCTTTTTACAGAGCAGCAGGCGCACTGCTTGCACAGATTTTCCCCCTGTGCTATACTAAAGAAAACTGATTTTGATCGCATTCGGGCTGGTCGGCTCAGCCTGACAAGGAGGCATCTGGCAATGGTCCAAAAAATCTGGGGACCCGGTTCCCTTTCGGCTCTTCTCTGCCTGGTGGGCGTGTTGTTCTGCTGCACCCTGCCCGGCGGGTTCTGCCTTGGCGAGTGGCTGATCGGGCTGGTTGGAATTTCACCCTGGTATTCCGGAAGCGTAATTCATTATCCTCCCTATGCGGCACTGGTTTTCTTTGTAC
>NZ_JAGHKE010000095.1:0-8618 GCF_017889395.1 Allofournierella sp.
GCCTCGAAGAAATCGGTCTTCACCATGTTGGCGTTGGAGTACTGGCTCACCCAGCTCATGGAGGCGGGCTCGGTCTGGTTGTCCTCAAAGAGGGGCCCGAAGCCGAGGCCCGTCCAGCGCAGGTTGCCCAGATACCGGATGTAGTCGGTGACCATCTGTTTGGTCAGGCCGGGAATGGCATCGCCAATCACGTAATGGCCCCAGGCGATCTCCTGCCGCACGCCCTCCTCCAGCATCTCCTTCAGCACCTGCACATTTTCGGGGCTGAACAGCTCCGGCTCCTCCTTCTGCAATTCCAGGAGAATATTTCGGAACAGCCACAGGTGGGTGTTCTCGTCCCGGTTGATGTAGCGGATTTCCTGGGCCGAGCCGGGCATCTTGCCGTTGCGGGCCAGGTTGTAAAAGAACATGAAGCCGCTGTAAAAGTAGATGCCCTCCAGAATGTAGTTGGCCATCATCACTTTCAGCAGGGTAAAGGGGTCCTTGTGCTGCTGGAACTCGTTGTACAAATCACCGATGAAGGTGTTCCGGCGCAGCAGGTGCTCGTCGGTCTTCCACTGGTAGAGGATGTCGTTGCGCTCCACCGGGCTGCAGATGCTGTCCAGCATGTAGCTGTAGCTCTGGCTGTGCACGCACTCCTGAAACGCCTGGATGGACAGGCACAGGTTCACCTCGTTGGCGGTGATGTATTCCCCGATGTTGGGCAGATTGGCGGTCTGGATGGAGTCCAGAAACACCAGAAAGCTGAGAATTTTGTCGTAGGCGGTGCGCTCGGCGGCGGACAGGTTCGGGTAGTCCTTGGTGTCCTGGGCCAGGTTGATCTCCTCGGGAATCCAGAAGTTGTTCATGGCCTGTCGGTACCAGTCGCTCACCCAGGCGTAGCGCATGTTGTTGAAGTCGTTCAGATTGGTGGTGTTGCCCCCGATCATCCGCCGCAGGCGCACGTCGGTGTCGCCGCCCGGGTTGAAGAGGGGCTTTTTGATCAGCTGAGTCATGGTTCACACTCCTTCAAAATGGGCCGGGGGTCAGGAAGAGCAGCTTTCGCACTCTTCCACTTCCAGCGATTTGCTGCGGATGTAGTAGATGGTCTTCACACCCTTTTCCCAGGCCAGCAGATACAGGTTCAGCACCTGGCGCAGGGTGTAGTCGTTGGTGATGTACAGGTTCATGCTCTGGGCCTGGTCGATGTGCCGACCGCGCACGCCCGCCGCCCGCACGCTCCAGCTCTGGTCGATCTGGTGGGCGTTTTTGTAGTACCAGTAGGTGCGGGGGCCAAGCTCGGGGGCCACCCGGGGCAGCATGCTGCCCTTTTTCTCCTCTAAGAAGAAGCGCTTCATCACCGGGTCCACGCCCGCGGTGGTGCCGGCCAGAATGCTGGTGGAGCTGGTGGGGGCCACGGCCAACAGATAGGCGTTGCGCATGCCCTGCTTTGCCACGGTGGCGGCCAGCTGCCGCCATTCGGGGCTTGTGTAGCCGCGCTTTGCAAAATACGCGCTGGTCTGCCAGTCGCTGCCCTCGAAGGCGGAGTAGCTGCCCTTTTCGGCGGCGATGGCGCTGCTGGCGGCGATGGCTGCCTTGTTGATGGTCTCGAACACCTCGTCCGCGAAGGCCAGGTGCTCCTCGCTCTCCCACCGGATGCCCGCCTTGGCCAGCATGTGGTGGTAGCCGCTCACGCCCAGGCCGATGCTCCGGTACTTCCGGTTGGTGAGCTTGGCGTAGGGCAGGGGATAGAAGTTCAGGTCGATCACGTTGTCCAGCGCCCGAACCGCGGTGGACACCACCTGGCTCATGTAGGCCTTGTTGGTCACCGGCAGGTTGCCCAGCGACAGGCTGGCCAGGTTGCAGACCACGAACTCGCCGGGGCGGGTGGTGGTGACCACCACCGGGTCGCCCTGTTCGGTGGAAATTTCGGTGCTCACCGTCTCGATGGGGGCCATGTTCTGGGCGATCTCGGTGCAGAGGTTCGAGCAGTAGATCATGCCCCTGTGGCCGTTGGGGTTGGCCCGGTTCACCGCGTCCCGGTTGAAGGTGAAGGGGGTGCCGGTCTCCACCGCGCTTTTCAGAATCAGCCGCACCAGCTCCTTCACGGTGACGGTGCGCTTCTGGATGCGGGGGTCGGCCACGCAGTCCCGGTAGCGGGTCTCCCACTCCTCGCCCCAGTAATCCTCCAGGCAGTAGCCCTTCACCGTTTCGATCTGGTGGGGGCACATCAGGTGCCAGGGGGCGTCCAGATTTTCTTTTGCCAGCTTCCAGAACAGGTCCGGGTAGCACACTGCCGGGAATACGTCGTGGGCCTTCATCCGGTCGTCGCCGTTGTTGGTGCGCAGCTGCAAAAACTCCGGTAGGTCCTTGTGCCAGGCGTCCAGATACACCGCCACCGCGCCCTGCCGCACGCCCAACTGGTCCACCGCCACGGCGGTGTCGTTGACCAGACGAATCCAGCGGATCACGCCGCCGGCCGCACCCTCAAAGCCCCGGATGCTGCCGCCCGCGGCCCGCACCTTGCCGAAGTAAAGGCCCATGCCGCCGCCGAACTTGCTCACCTGGGCGAAGTTGTCCACGCTGCGGTAGATGCCCTCCAGGCTGTCCGGCACGGTGTCGATGAAGCAGCTGGACAGCTGGTGGTAGGGCTTGCGGGCGTTGGACAAAGTGGGGGTGGCCATGGTCACCTCCATCCGGCTGAGCATGTCGTAGAACTTTTTCACCCAGCCCGGCCGGTCGGTTTTCTCCTCCATGGCCAGGTGCAGCGCGATGCCCAGGAACATCTCCTGGGGCGTTTCCAGCGCCACATGCTGCCGGGTGTGAATCACATACCGCTTGAGCAAAAGGTCCAGCCCGGAATAGGTGAACAGCTTGTCCCGCTCGGGGCAGAGGAAGCTTTCGGCCTCGCCGATCTCGGCCCGGGAATAGTGCTCCAGAATGTAGCTGCCATAGAGACCCTCGTCGGTGAGGTAGCGCAGCTTGTCGTAGAGGGTATGAATGCCCCGGCGGGAGAGCTCAGCCTCCAGCCGCAGCGAAAACGAGAGGTTCAAAAGGCGCGCCGCCACGAACTCCCACCTGGGAGCCTCGGGGCTGGTCAGCTCCACCGCCGCCTTGGTCAGAGCGGCCAGCAGCTCGGCGGTGTCCATCTCGGGCTTTGCAAAGCCCGCAAACCGGGCCGCCAGTGCGGTGAGAGGATAAACCAGCTGGTCGAAATCCTTCTGGATGCCCATCAGGCACTCCTCCAGACCGGGCGCGTTCACCTGCGCCACGATGGCCTGGCGGGCGGCCCGCAGCTCGGCGTGGCGGGAGCGGTAAAGAATGTAGCTTTTGGCCGCCTCAAAGTGGCCCTGCTCCATCAGCGCCCGCTCCACCTGGTCCTGAATCTGCTCCACCGTGACCAGCTCGCCGCTCAGCCGCCCGGTCACCGCGTCCAGCAGGCCGGCCAGCTGCTCCACACTGGGCGCCTGGCCCACGCTGGCAAAGGATTTTTCCATGGCGGCAAGGATCTTGCCCCCGTCGAAGGCCTCGGCCTGGCCGCTGCGTTTTTGGATCTGCATGGTGTTTCCTCCCGTAAATCGTCTATTTTGCAACGTTTCCTATTATACACCACATCTTGCATTCGCTTCAATGCGCAAAACCCATATCTGGTGTGTGAATTATACTGAAATAGTGTACAAAACAGAGAAAATGCGCCCGCAGCGAGACGGGCCGCATCTTGCAAACATGGGATTTTACGATATGATAATATTGAATGCCTGTGTGCAGGAGGAAAAGAGAAGCGGGAAAGGAAACGGAACGGATTTATGGTGACTGTGAGCAAGCGAAACCGATGGATTGCGGCGGACTGGTTTGCGGATTTTTTTGAGCGAAACCGCAATGGGATGTTCCTGTGCGTGATCGCCACCTTTGCATGGGGGCTGGTGACCCATGCCTATATTTTTCTGCACAGCTCCTTTTCCCACGATTCGCTGAATGAGTTCAACGCGGCGGTGTTCGGCAATGCCTGGCGGATACAGCTGGGCAGAATATTCGTGCCCGCCTACCGGCTTCTGGTCCGGGAAGCCATCACCCTGCCCTGGCTGATCGGGGTTTTGTCGCTGCTGTACATCAGTGCGGCGGTGTTTCTGACCGTGAAGCTGTTTGGAATCCGGTCCAGACTGCTCACGGCGCTGATTGCCGGTGTTTACACCGCGAATATCACGGTGACCGCAACGGCGGCCACCTATATCCACGATCTGGACTGCAACATGCTGGCGCTGGCATTGGCGGTTCTGGCGGTTTATTTGTGGAAAAGGTTCCACAAGGGCTTTTTGTATGGAATGCTGCCGCTGTGTGTTTCCATGGGGCTGTATCAAAGCTATCTGTCGGTGGCCATCACGCTGGTCATTTTGTATCTGGTGTTGCAGCTGCTGGACGGCCACCCCTTTGCGGAGGTGTTCGGCAAAGGGCTGAAAAGCCTGGGGATGATCGTGGGCGCGGGTGTGCTGTATTATCTGGCCATTCAGCTGGTTTGCCGCATCACCGGTCTTTTGCTGGTCAGCGGGACCTACAATTCCATGGACTCCATCCTCTCCCGTCCGGTGCCGGAAATCCTTTACACGGTGGTGACCGGGTATATCCAGGTTGGCTACAAGGTGTGCACCGCCGTCTCGGCCTATCCCAGAGGGCTTGTGCTGGCGGTACATATTGTGATGGTGGGAATCAGCGGTGCGGTCGTGCTGTTCCGGATCGTTCAAAGAGAAATCGGAGTGCCGGAAAAGCTGCTGGCGCTGCTTTTGCTGGCGCTGGTGCCGCTTGGCATGAATGTGACCTATATTCTGACCGGCGGCATGAGCCATGATCTGATGCAGTTTGCCTTTTGGCTCACCTATCTGTTTGTTCTGCTGATTGCCTGGTGGGACGTGGACCGGAAGCTGCTGAGAAAACCGGTGCTGCAATACGGGCAGCGCTGCGCGGCGGTGGGGCTGGTTTTTGTGGTGCTGTGGGGAAATGTGCAGACTGCAAACGCCGCCTACCTGAAAAAGGATCTGGAGCAGCAGGCAAGCCTGTCGCTGCTCACCCGGATTGTTTACCGGATGGAGGATTGCCCGGGATACGTAACCGGCCAGACCCCGGTGGTATTTGTGGGAATGCCGGACGCGGCGCTGGAAAATCAGGTGGCCGGGTTTGAGCGGCTTTATGAGATGGTGGGCAACGAGATCGGATACGCGCTCGGAGTCGCGGGGCAGAGCTACTATCAGGCATATTTCGACAATGTTCTTCAGAATCCGGCGGTGATGGCGGATGAGGGGACCTGGTTTCGGTTTAGAAAGGACGACCGGGTCGCGGCGATGCCCTGCTATCCGGCAGAGGGCAGTGTCGGGATGCTGGATGGAGTAATGATCGTGAAACTGGGCGAACGCTTCCGGTAACAGGAGGCGGAGCCCCAAAGGAGGAAAGAGCCCATGAAACCCAGCGTCGGAATCTGGCCCTGCATGAACCGGGATGCCATCAAGGCCATCGCCATGGCCACCATGCTGTTGAATCACATTGCAAATGCGCTGCTCTCGCCGGAAAATCCCTGGTTTGAGCCGCTGGTGGACATCGGCTACTTCACCGCGGTGACCATGTGTTATTTTCTGGCCGAGGGCTACGAGTACACCCATGATCGCAAGGCCTACGCGCTGCGGCTGCTGGTGTTTGCCCTCATCTCCCAGATCCCCTACCAGCTGGCGCTGGGCTTTTTCCAGCTGAACATGCTGTTCACGCTGCTGGTCTGCCTGGGAACCGCCCATGTGGCCCATGAAATGGCCACCCGGCCCGGCGAGCGGCTCGGGCGGAATTTCGCGGCGCTGCTGGGGCTGTTCTTTGTCAGTCTGTTCATGGACTGGGGAACGATGGCCCCGCTGTTCACCTTCCTGTTCTGCGGCTGGCGGTACGGAAAAGCCGGGCTGGGGGGCAGACGCAGCGGGCTGGCGCTTGTCTTTTTCGGGGAAGCGGTGATCTTTTTCTTCCAGACCATGCCGGAGGGATGGACGGTGCAGGCGGTGCTGCACACGGCGGCAAGCACGCTGGGCATTCTGGTGGCGGGCGCGGTGATCCTGCTGTTTTATAATGGAAAGCGGGCCGAGCACGGCCGGGCGTTCTGGAAGTGGTTTTTCTATCTGTTTTATCCGGCCCACCTGGCGGTGCTGGCGGCGGTGAAGCTGCTGGTCTTACAATAATAAAAAAGGCTCTGCCCGTGGGTTTTCCACAGGCAGAGCCTTTTTGTGTTGAAAATAAAACGGAAAAATCAGCCGTTTGCGCCCAGGGTCTTCACATCGTCGTTGTCCGCGAAGGCCACGGCGGCAAAGCCCTGATTTTCCAGCGCGCCGAACTGCTTGCCCAGCTTTTTGGCCTGGGGCAGCACGGTCACGGTGTAGCCCTCCCGCAGGGTGGCCGCCTTGGCCAGCACCTGGGCGAAGTCCGCGTCGGGCAGGTAGAGCAGGGCCATCTTGGGCTTCTGGGCCGGAATGGCGAAGCCCTGCTCGGCCAGGATGCCGCAGATGCGCTCGAAGCCGATGGAGAAGCCCACCGCGGGCACCTGCTGGCCGATGAACTTGCCGATCATGTTGTCGTAGCGGCCGCCGCCTGCCACCGCGCCGCTGAAGGCCGCGCAGGTGACCTCGAACACCATGCCGGTGTAGTAGCCCTGGCCGCGCACCAGACTGGGGCAGTAGGCGATTTTATACTTGCCGCCGGCCAGAGTTTCCACGGTGGCGATCACCTTGCCCAGGTTCTCAGCAAGGGTCTTGTCCTCGCACAGAGCGCCGATGGCCTCCAGACTGAACTCACCCTTTGCCAGAAAATCGCTCAGGGCGGCAACGGCCTCGGCGGGGCATTCCTTCTCGGTCAGCTCCTTGGCCACGCCCTCGGCACCGATCTTGTCCAGCTTGTCGAAGGTGATGCACACGCTGTCCAGGCTTTCGTGGGCAAAGCCCATGCTGGTCAGCATGCCGCGCAGCAGCCGACGGTCGTTGATGTTCACGGTGAAGTCGTCAAAGCCGATGTTCAGCAGCGCCCGGGCGGTCACATCGATCAGCTCGATCTCCGCGTTGCAGGAGCCGTCGCCCAGAATGTCGATGTCGCACTGGACGAACTCCCGCATCCGGCCCTTCTGGGGCCGCTCGGCACGGAACACCCGGTCGGTCTGGATGACCTTGAAGGGGCTGGGCAGCTTGTCCTTGTTGGCGGCGTAGTAGCGGGAGAGGGGCAGGGTCAAATCGTACCGCAGGCCCATGTCGGACAGATCCTTTTCATTGCCGGAGGCGATGGCGGAAGCCAGCTTGTCGCCCCGCTTGAGTACCTTGAAGATCAGGTTCAGGTTGTCGCCGCCGTCGCTCTTGTCCAGATTCTCCATATCCTCCAGCATGGGGGTGGAGATGCGCTCGAAGCCGCTGGCGCGGTAGGTTTCCAGAATGCGGCCCTGCACATAGTCGCGCAGCGCCTGCTCGGCGGGCAGATAGTCCTTCATGCCCTTCAGCGGATTGGTTTTCATTGATGTTCCTCCCACAAATCTATTTTAATGAAATAAAGTGCTTTTATCTTCTAATGATAGCCCGGCGGGCCGGTATTTGTCAAGGCAACACCGCGCAATTCCAGATGGTGGAGCACGCCGTAAAATTTTTTGTGAGATGAAGCAAAAAGCGCAGCCAATCCTTGGTGACTTGGCGAGCATTTTTGGGAAATATCACAGAAAATTTTGGCGCGATACGCCGTCTGAGGCGTTTGCCGTGAATTGTGCGGTATTGCCTCAACAAAAAGGGGGAACACTAAGCCAAAAAGAAAAGAGAGGAACAAAACAATGGGGCAGTTTGTGAAACAGCACCCCTGGGTGATCCTGGCGGCGGGGGCGGCCATCCAGCTGCTGGCGGGCATCCCCACCGCCTGGGGCGTGTTTCAGGAGCCGGTGCGCTCAGAATACGGCTTTGAGGAGGAAACGGCCAGCTTTGTGCTCAGCTGGCTGGTGGCGGCCTTCGGCGCGGGCGGGGTGGCCGGCGGCTTTTTGCAGGACAGGCTCGGCCCCCGCTTCGCCGCCCTTCTGGGCAGCGCCGGGCTCTGCGCCGGGTTCGTGGCGGCGGGCTTTGTGCCCGGGCAAACGCCCTGGCTCTTTTATCTGGCCTTCAGCGCCCCGGTGGGGGCGGGCTGCGCCTTTTTGTACCCGGCGGTGATGGGCTGCGCCCAGAAATGGTACGCGGACAAAAAGGGCCTTGCCACCGGGGTGATCGGCGTGGCGGTGGGGCTGTCCGGCGCGGCGCTCACGGTGCTGGTGAAGTGGTTCACCGGGCTGTGGGGCATCCGGGGTTGTTTCTGGGCATTGGGTGCGCTGCTGGGCCTTGTCTGCGGCGGGGCAAGTCTTTTGTTGCAGAATCCGCCCCCGAAACCGGCGGCGGGGCAGGAAAACCAGCAGGGCATGACCCCGGGGCATATGCTGCACACCTCCGCCTACTGGTGGATCACCGCCTCAGTGGCGCTGGCCACCCCGGCGGTGCTGCTGTTCAGTCCCCGCATTCTGGAATTGGCCCGGCAGAGCGGCCTGCCGGAGACCGCCGCGGCCTGGATGGTGGCGGTGGGCGCGGCGGGATCGGCGGCCGGGCGGCTGAGCCTTGCCGCGGCGG
>NZ_JAGHKE010000096.1:0-9804 GCF_017889395.1 Allofournierella sp.
ATACAGGTTTTCTGCATGGTTCACAACTTCTCCATAATGGCAATGAAAAATCCGTCCGGCCCGGCCTTGCCCGGCAACAGGGTCAGCATGCCGTCCTCCACTTGTGCTCCTTCGGGCATGAAGGGGGGCTGGACGAGCCGGAAAGCGGCGTTTTGTTCCAGGAAGGCCCGCACGATGTTCTGGTTCTCCCGCGGGTCGATGGTGCAGGTGGAATACACGATGCGGCCGCCCTCTTTCACATAACGAGCGGCGGTGGCCAGAATCTTCGCCTGCAGCTCGTGCAGCTGCTCCACACCGTCCATGGTTTTGTAGCGGATGTCCGGCTTTTTGGCGATGATGCCAAGGCCGGAGCAGGGCACGTCACACAGCACACGGTCCGCCCCGGCAAACTCTTCCCGGTAGACCGACGCGTCGTTGTGCAGAACTGTTACATTGGTAAGGCCCGCGCGGGCGGCGGCCTTTTCGATCAGCGGCAGGCGGCTTTCCACCGCATCGCAGCTGATGAGGGTGCCGGTGTTCTCCATGTCCTCGCCGATGGTCAGGGTCTTGCCGCCCGGCGCGGCGCACAGGTCCAGCACCTTTTCCCCGGGCTTTGCCTGCAGGCTGTAGGCCGCCAGCTGGGAGGCCTGGCCCTGCACATGGTAAAGCCCCTGCCGGAAGGCCTCGGTGGCCGCTGGGCTGCCGGTAAACTTGGCCAGCAGGGTGTTCTCCAGCCAGCCGGGTTCCACCTCCGCGCCCTCTGCTTCCAGCAGTGCGGTCAGCTGGGCGGGTGTGGTTTTCAGCGGGTTGCACCGCAGGGCCACCCGGGGTGCTTCAAAGAATGCCTGCAGAATCTGCTCGCATTCTTCGGGATAATTTTTTTGAATCAATTTTACCACCGGCAGGCCCACGGAATACCGGATGCTCAGCCGCTCGGCCTCGGTTTTGAAGGAGGCCGAAGCCGGGTCCTGGGTCACGGCCTTGCGCAGCACCGCGTTCACAAGCCCGGCGGCGCTGGATTTTTTCAGCGCGCGGCACAGGCTCACCGACTCGTTCACCGCCACCGCGCGGGGCACCTGCATGTAGCGGGCCTGATACAGACCGCTGCGCAGGATGGCCCGCACCTGGGGGTCCAGCTTGGCCAGCGGGCGGCTCAGACAGCGGGCCAGCGCCCAGTCCAGGGTGAGCAGCCGCTCGGTGACGCCGTAGAACAGGGCGCTCACGAAGGCCCGGTCCCGGCCGGTCAGGTCCTGATGCTCCAGGACTGCGTTCAATACCAGATTGGCAAAGCCGCTCTCCTCCTGGCGGACCAGTGCCTGAACCGCGATGCGGCGGGCTTTATCCATAAACGTGTTCCTCCAATGGTGAAATTACAGCCGGTCGCCCGCTTTCAGGCGTCGACCCGCCGCCCAGGCGGAGCCCGCCTTCCTGCTCAAAGTAGGCCACCGGCCAGGGGTTCATGCCCCGCACCAGGTCGTGCAGCTTCTGGGCAGGCTGGTCAAAGGCAAAGCGGGCCATCTCCTTGGTCAGGGGCGGGGCCAGCGTGGCCTTGCTGTGGTCCTGCGGGGTGCGCACGGCAGTGCCCGCGGCGATGGAGGCAATGGTCTCCACCAGGGTCTTGGCGCCCTGGGCGGTGATGCGCTCGAACAGCTCGCCGCTGGTCTCCTCGGGGCCGATGGTCACCGGGGCGACGTTCAGAATGTCGCCGGTGTCCAGGCCCTCGTCCAGATACATGATGGAGACGCCGGTCTCCTTGTCGCCGTTGATCACCGACCACTGCACCGGCGCAGCGCCACGATACTTGGGCAGCAGCGAAACGTGCAGGTTGATGCAGCCCTTGGGCGGCACGCACAGCACCTCCGGCGGCAGGATGCGGCCATAGGCCACCACCACGATCAGCTCGGGGGCCAGCTCCCGAATCTGCTGCTGCACTTCTTCGGTGCGCAGGGTCTTGGGCGGGTAGACCGGCAGATTATGCTCCAGCGCCAGCTGCTTGACCGGCGGGGCGGTGAGAATCTGCTTGCGGCCCACCGGCTTATCCTCGCGGGTGAACACGCCGCACACCTCATACCCCGCTTCCAGAACGGCAGCCAGGCTGGCAGCGGCAATGTCCGGCGTGCCCATAAACAGAATGCGCATTATTCCTCGTCCTCTTCGATCTCGTCCGGGTAGTCGTCCTCATAGAAATGGTCGGCCAGGTCCATGATGGTGATGCCGTCCAGATGGTTGGTCTCGTGGCAGAAGCAGCGGGCCAGCATTTCCTCGGCCTCCATCTCGAAGGTCTCGCCGTGGCGGTCCTGGGCGCGGAGCTTCACCTTGCGGGGGCGGCTGATGGCGCCGTTGTGGCCCGGGAAGGACAGACAGCCCTCGTACAGGGTCACCTCATCCTCAGACTCCTCCAGGATCTCCGGGTTGATGCACTCGATGAACTTGGGCTCGTAGCCCTCGGGCATGGTGCCATCCTCCGGCAGGTCGCGCTCGTCCAGCGCGATGAACAGGCGGCGCATCACGCCCACCTGGGGGCCGGCCAGGCCCAGACCGCCTGCGTCGATCAGGGTTTCTTTCATATCGTCCAGCAGAGTTGCCAGACGGTCGTCAAAATTGGTCACCGGGCGGCAGACCTTTTTCAGAATGGGATCGCCGTCCTGCACAATGGTACGCAGAGCCATAGAAGTTTATCCTCCTTAAAATGAGCCGGCGGGAAGGCCGGCGAGATTGGTTGATGAAGTGTGCCCGAGGGGTCAGTCGCCGTCGGAATTGAAGTCCAGCGTCACCGACGCTTTGGACGGCAGGCCCTCGTCGCTGTAAGCCGCCAGCACCCTGCCCAGCACCTGGCGGAAGGCCCGGTCGTTGCGGCATTTGATGGTGAGCTTGTAGCGGTAACGATCCTTGACCATGACAATGTTCATGGGTGCGGGGCCTAAAATCCGCAGCGGCATGCCCGGATGGGCGCTGGCCTCGATGCCCAGCAGCCGGGCAAAGCGGGCGGCCGCCTGCATGGTGCGGTTTTCGTCCGCGCCGCTGAAGGCGGCAATGCAGACGCTGCAGAAGGGCGGATACAGGCAGATCTTGCGGAACATGATCTCCTGATCAAAAAAGGCCTCGTAGTTCTGGGCCGCCGCCAGATTCAGGGTGGAATTTTCCGGGTCCATGGTCTGGATCAGCGCCCGGCCCGCGGCCCCGGCCCGGCCGGAACGGCCGATCACCTGGGTCACCAGCGAGAACACATTCTCCACCGCCCGGAACCCCTGGGAAAAGAGCAGCGAGTCGATGCCCAACACGCCCACCAGGGTCACCTTTTCAAAATCCAGGCCCTTGGCCACCATCTGGGTACCCAGCATGATGTCGTATTCGCCCCGGGCGAAAGCCGCCAACATGTTCTCGTGGGCGTTCTTCTGGCTGGTGGAGTCCTGGTCCATACGAAGCACCCGGGCGTCCGGGAACAGCTCGGCCAGCTCCTCCTCCACCCGCTGGGTGCCGAAGCCGGTGTAGCGCACCTTTCCGCCGCATTCCGGGCAGACGGTGGGCACCGGGGAAATCGCCTTGCCGCAGTAGTGGCAAAGCAGCTTGTTTTCGGATTTATGATACACCATGGGGACGCTGCAGCTGGAGCATTTGATCACCTGCCCGCAGCCGGAGCACATGCCCACGGTCTTATAGCCCCGCCGGTTGAGCAGCAGGATCGCCTGCTCGCCCCGGGTCAGGGTCTGGCGGATGCGCCCGGCCAGCGCGGTGCTGATGCTGCCGGAGTTTCCGGCGGCCAGTTCGGCGCGCATATCCACCATTTCCACCGCGGGCAGCGGCTGGCCCGCATAACGCCGGGTGAGCTTATACAGGGTATAGCGGCCCTCCAGCGCGGCTTGGTAGCTTTCCACACTGGGGGTGGCCGAAGCGAACAGCACCAGAGCGCCGTGGTCCACGGCCCGGCGCTTGGCCACCTCCCGGGCATCGAAGCGGGGTGCGCTTTCCGACCGGTAGGTGTGCTCCTGCTCTTCGTCCAACACGATGAGGCCGATGTTTTTCAGCGGCGCGAATACCGCACTGCGGGTGCCCACCACGATGTCGGCCCCGCCGGCCTGGATCATCTGCCATTGCAGCAGGCGCTCGGTGTGACTGAGAGCAGAATGCTGCACCGCTACCCGCCCGCCGAAGGTCTGCTTCAGGCGGCGGATCATCTGGGGGGTCAGGCTGATCTCCGGCACCAGCACCAGGGCAGTCTTGCCCAACTCCAGCGTGCGCTGAATCAGCTTTAAAAACACCAGCGTTTTGCCGCTGGCGGTCACCCCATAAAGCAGGGCGGCACTGGGCTTGTTTTGCGCCATCTGGGCGCACAGCCCGTCGTACACCTGCTGCTGTTCCTCACTGAGGATGATGGGGTCGTTTGTCTGGGGAATGTGGCTGAACAGGTCCAGCACCTTATCCACCTGCCGCTTTTGCAGCACGCCCTTTTCGCACAGATTATCCAGCACAGCGCGGCTCAGGCCCAGCTGAGCCAGCGCACTTTGGGGCAGCGGGCCGCTTTGCAGCGCCGCCACTGCCGCCTGCTGTTTGGCGGTGGGCTTTGGTTTTTCGGGCAAAGGCCCTGCAAGGGAATATTCCGGCTCGGTATGGCGCACCAGCTGTTTTTGCAGCCGGGGGCCGTTTTCCGTTTCCGCCGGTTTATACTGGGCCCCATAGGGGATGATGGCCTTGACCGCCTCGTACCAGGTGCAGAAGGTGCGCTCCTTCAAAAAGCGCACCAGACCCAGCAGCTCGTCGGTGAGGCGAGCGTTTTCCGGCGCTGCGTCGAACAGTTCCTTGCAGCGGCCCGCCTCCTCCTGCTGACCCACAGCCAGCACAACGCCCATGCGGGGCTTGTTGCCCCGGCCGAAGGGCACCAGCACCATGCCCCCCGGAACCACCGGATGGGCCAGTGTGGGGGGCACCAGATAGGTATAGAGCTTATCAAAATGAAACGTGGCGCCGCTTACTGCCACCTGGACTGTTTGCAGCACCGCGCCGCGCTCCCTTCCGCCCGCCGGGGGCGGGTCACTCTTCTTCCTGCTGATATTTCTGGATCAGGCCGTAGATCTCCTCGGCACACTCGTCCACGGTGTCGTTGATCACGACCTCGTTGTAGTCCACCGCGTACTCCATCTCCTCCACCGCACGGGCAAGGCGCTTTTTGATGGATTCCTCGGTCTCGGTGCCGCGGCCCCGCAGCCGCTCCTCCAGCTCGCCGTAGCTGGGCGGCCGAACAAAGATGGTCACCGCATCGGGGTACAGCTTCTTGATGTTGCCCGCGCCGATTACCTCGATGACCAGAATCACGGTAATGCCGTTTTCAATGCGCTTGTCCACCTCGGACTTGGGGGTACCGTAGTAGTTTTCGCAGTATTCCGCGTACTCCAGAATCTCACCCGCCTGAATGCGGCGTTCAAACTCCTCGCGGCTCAGGTAGAAGTAGTTTACCCCTTCCTTTTCGCCGGAGCGCATGGGGCGGGTGGTGGCGGAAACCGAAACCTCGATCTCCGGGTGCAGCTCCATCAGCCGCTTGACCACCGTGTCCTTGCCGGAGCCGGAAGGCCCGGAAATTACGATCAGATGGCGTTCCTTATTCATTGTCCAGTTCGTCCTCCATTTCATCCTCGGCATCGTCGGTGTCGTTCAGACGGTTGGCCACGGTCTCCGGCTGCACGGCAGACAGGATCACATGGTCCGAGTCCATGATGATAACCGCACGGGTACGGCGGCCGTAGGTTGCGTCGATGAGGGAGCCCTTATCCCGCGCTTCCTGCACGATGCGCTTGATGGGCGCGGATTCCGGGCTCACGATGGCGATCAGCCGGTTGGCGCTGACCATGTTGCCAAAGCCGATGTTGATCAGTTTCATGCTTGGCTCTCCTTACTCGATGTTCTGGATCTGCTCGCGGATCTTCTCGATCTCGGCCTTGGTGTCCACCACGATGCGGGTGATGGCGATGTCCTGGCACTTGGAGCCGATGGTGTTGATCTCCCGGTTCAGCTCCTGGGTCAAAAAGTCCAGCTTGCGGCCCACCGGACCGTCGCTTTCCAGAATCTCGCGGTACTGGGCGATGTGGCTGCGCAGGCGAACCGTCTCCTCGTCCACCGCGGTCTTGTCACCGAAGATGGCGGCCTCGGTGAGAATGCGCGCCTCGTCGATGTTCTGATCCTGCAGGATGGTCTGCAGGCGGGTGTACAGCTTCTGGGTGTAGGCCTGCACCCGCTCGGCGCTGCCTTCCTCCACCTTGCCCACGTTGGCCTCGATGGTGGCAAGGCGGCCCATCACATCCGCCTTCAGCTTCTCGCCCTCCACGGCCCGCATGGCCACGAAGTTTTCCAGCGCGATGGTGCACACCTGGCTCACATCCTGCCACAGCTGCTCCTCGTCCACATCCGCGTGGCGCACGCTCAGCACATCCGGGTAGCGGGCGATCAGACTGGCGGTGGCGTCGTTCTTCACGCCCAGCTGCTCGGCCAGAGCGGCCAGTGCGTCGGCATAGCTTCTGGCCAAAGGCAGATCCACCTCCACCGCCACATCCTGGCTGCCCACGCTCTGCATCTGCAGGCTCAGCTCCACCTTGCCCCGGCTGATGCTTGCGCTGAGCAGCTTTTTCAGCTTATCATCCAGATAGGCACAGCTGCGGGGGATGCGGGAGGAATACTCAAAATAACGGGAGTTTACGCTTTTGATCTCGACGGTGATGTCCCGTCCGTTCAGGATTGCTTCGCCGCGGCCGTAGCCGGTCATGCTCAAAGCCATTGATAAAGGCACCTCGTTCCCTTAGGATCGTTATTGAAATCGCCGGGGTCTGCCCGGCCTGAAACCGGCTGCGGACATATTTCCCCATTTAAATATACATGCTATTATTCTACTCGGTTTGGCGCTTCATTGCAAGTTTTTTATCGCTCCGTGCCCGGCCGCCCTTGTTTTGCCCGCCGCCTTATATTACAATGGATGCGTTGATTTTCCGGCTTTGGGGAGGATTTTTCATGCAGACGAGGGAACGCTGGCATCTGATCGACGGGCTGCGGGGCCTGGCACTGGCCAACATGGTGCTGTATCATCTTTTATTTGATGTCTATGTGATCTGGGGCTTCGATCCCCTGTGGCCCGCCCGGTGGCCGGTGCGGGTGTGGGAGCGGTGCATCTGCTGCGCCTTCATCTTTATCAGCGGCCTGTGCTGGCACTGGGGCAGGCGGCACGCGCTGCGCCGGGGGCTTGTGCTCAACGGCTGCGGGCTGCTGATCACTGCCGTGACCCTGATCGCGGTGCCGGACCAGGCGGTGTGGTGCGGGGTGCTCACCTTCCTGGGCTGCGCCACTCTGCTCACCATCCCGGTGGACCGGCTGCTGAATGGCCGGTGGGCAGCTGCAGGCCTTGCGATGAGTCTTGTGCTGCTGGCGGTGTTCTGGCCGGTGAACCAGGGCTGGCTGGGCCTTGGCACGTGGCGGCTCTGGCAGCTGCCGGACGCGCTTTACCGCTCCCGCCTGCTCACGGTGCTGGGCTTTCCCTTTCCGGGTTTTTTCTCCAGCGATTACTTTTCCATCCTGCCCTGGTATTTTCTCTTTCTTGCAGGCTACTTTGCCCGGCCGCTGCTGTTTGCCAGCGAGCATGTAAAGCGGGCTGCCCGGCTTCGGCTGCCGGGGCTTGACTGGCTGGGACGCAAAAGCCTACCGGTCTATCTGGTGCACCAGCCCTTGTGCATGGCACTGTGCATTGTTTTTCTTTCGCCCGCCTCCCCTTTTTGCCTTGTGAAATGAATCCCGACTTTCGTTTTGTACAGCGCTCTTTTCCAGAAAAAAGAGCGCTGTTTTTATTTTTTCGCTTTGCTTCAAGTCTGCCTGTGTGCGAACCTTCTAAAATATAGTCGAATATTTTGTCTGCTTTGTCAGTTGATATTAACGATAATTATTACTATAATTAAATCCCGACTGTTTTCGGTTTTCAAAGGAAGAATACATAACCTATTATGAAGAAAGGAATGTGAGGAAACTGAACCACCTGCCCTTATCCGTCCGCGTCCCCATTGAGGAGGACAATCCCAGCATCCTGCGCCACGAACAGGCCTGCATTCGCTGCGGCATGTGCAAGGAAGCCTGCACCAACCTGATGGGGGTGCACGGCAGCTACACACTGGAAGACACCGGCAACCGCGCCATCTGTATCTACTGCGGCCAGTGCGCCAACGTCTGCCCGGTGGACAGCATCGTGGAGCGGGACGAATGCCCCCAGGTCCGCCAGGCGGCCGCCGACCCCGACCGGGTGCTGGTGGTCAGCACCTCGCCCTCGGTGCGCGCTGCGCTGGGCGAGGAATTCGGCATGGAGCCCGGCGCCTTTGTGGAAGGCAAAATGGTGGCGCTGCTGCGTGCTCTGGGCGCCGACTACGTGCTGGACACCAACTTTGCCGCCGACCTGACCATCGTGGAGGAGGCCAGTGAGCTGATCCGCCGCATCACTGAAAAGGACCGGCCCCTGCCCCAGTTCACCAGCTGCTGCCCCGGCTGGGTCCACTTTGCCGAGATGTATGCCCCCGAGCTGCTGCCCCATCTGTCCACCGCAAAGAGCCCCATCGGCATGCAGGGCCCCACGGTCAAGACCTACTTCGCCAAGAAGATGGGTCTGGACCCGGAGAAGATCGTGCATGTGGCCCTTACCCCCTGCACCGCCAAAAAGTTCGAGATCCGCCGCCAGGAGCTGCACGGCGCTGCGGACCATCTGGGCATCCCCGGCCTGCGGGACACTGACCAGGTGATCACCACCCGAGAGCTGGCTCGCTGGGCCAAGGCCGAAGGGGTGGACTGGAACGCATTGGCGGATTCCGCCTACGATTCCCTGATGGGTCAGGCTTCGGGCGCGGGTGTGATCTTCGGCAACACCGGCGGCGTGATGGAAGCCGCCCTGCGCACTGCCTACGCCTACCTGACCGGCGAAAGCGCTCCCCAGAGCCTGCTGAATCTGACCCCGGTTCGCGGCTACGAGGGCGTGCGGGAGGCGCAGGTGGAGATCGGCGACCAGACGCTTCAGGTCGCGGTGGTCTACGGCACCGCCAACGCCCGCGCCTTTTTGCAGCGCATGAAGGAAAGTGGCAAGCAATACCATTTTGTGGAGGTCATGGCCTGTCCCGGCGGCTGCATTGGCGGCGGCGGTCAGCCCAAAAACATCATGCGGGATGCGGACGAAACCCGCAAACAGCGCATCGCTGCCCTTTACCGGCGGGACAGCTCCATGGAGCTGCGTACCAGCCATGAGAACCCGGAGATCAAGCAGGTCTACGAGGAGTTTTATGGCCAGCCTCTCAGCGAGATGGCCGAACAGATGCTGCACACCAGCTACCGGGATTGCAGCGGCCTGTTGAAGAGTCAGCCCGTTTCCGGCGAATAAGTTTTTAAGCACAGCAAGGCCCCCGGCCTGCCGCAACATGCGGTGGGCCGGGGGCCTGTTTCATTTCATTCGGGTGCGATCAGCCGCGCCGGGGCCGACTGGGCCGGGAGGGAGCGGTGCTGCGCTTTTTCTGGTGCTCGCGGCGCTGCTCAGCAGCCTCCTGGGCACGCTGGGTCTGGGCGCGGGCCTTGCCCTTCTGGGCGGCGGCACGCAGGGCGGCCACCTCGCTCTTGGTCAGCTCCCGGTACTGGCCGGGCTGGAGCATGCCCAGCTTCACCGCGCCCATAGCGCTGCGGCGCAGGCGGATGACCTCCAGGCCTACTGCCTCGCACATGCGGCGGATCTGCCGGTTCTTGCCCTCCTTGATGGTCATTTCCATCACGGTGCGGCCCGGCTCATCCACCACCACGTTGATCACCGCGGGCTGGGTGACGCTGCCG
>NZ_JAGHKE010000097.1:0-8506 GCF_017889395.1 Allofournierella sp.
CTATTTCTGGTTGGAGAAGAAGGATTCGAACCCTCACAAACAGAGTCAGAGTCTGTCGTGCTACCCTTACACAATTCTCCAATATTCATTTGCCGGAGCGTCTTGCCCCAACGATAATTTATTATAGCACTGAACCGGAAAATGTCAACCACTTTTTTCAATTTTTTTTACGGTTCTTTTTCCGCAAAAAGATTGACAAACCACCAAAAAGGGCGATACTCTAAAAAAAGAAAATGCATGCAGTTTTTGACACAGAGTCAAAGGCTGATCCCGGCGGTTTGGCCGGGCTGAGAGGGAGGAATTGGAACTATGAAAAAACGGATCGGTATCCTGACATCCGGCGGCGACTGCCCCGGCCTGAACGCCACCATTCGCGGCGTGGCAAAGGCGCTGTATCAGCGCATGGGCGACGATGTGCAGATCGTGGGCATCACCAACGGTTATTCCGGCCTGATCAACGGCCAGTGGCGTGACATGGAGCCGGAGGAGTTTTCCGGTATCCTGACCATGGGCGGCACCATTCTGGGCACCAAGCGCACCCCCTTCAAGCTGATGCGGGTCATCGGCGAGGACCAGGTGGACAAGGTGGCCGCCATGAAGAAGAACTACGAGGAAATGAAGCTGGACTGCCTGCTCTGCCTGGGCGGCAACGGTACCCATAAGACTGCCAACCTGCTGGCTCAGGAGGGCCTGAACGTGATCGGCCTGCCCAAGACCATCGACAACGACATCTACGGCACCGATGTGACCTTCGGCTTTCACACCGCTGTGGACATCGCCACCGAGGTGATCGACCGCATCCACACCACCGCCTCCAGCCATCGCCGCTGCATGGTGGTGGAGCTGATGGGCAACAAGGCCGGCTGGCTGACCCTGTACGCGGGCGTGGCCGGCGGCGCGGACATCATTCTGATCCCCGAGATGCCCTATAACATTGATAATGTATGCGCCGCAGTGGAGCGCCGTGCCTCTCAGGGCAAGACCTTCTCCATCCTGGCGGTGGCCGAGGGTGCCTTCGACAACGAGGAAGCCCGCATGAAGAAGAAGGAGCGTGCTGCCCGCCGCAAGGAGCAGGGCTACACCACCGCCACCAACCGCATTGCGGCCCAGATCGAGAAGATGACCGGCTTCGAGACCCGCGTCTGCGTGCCCGGCCACATGCAGCGGGGCGGTTCGCCTTCTGCCTACGACCGTGTACTGGCCACCCAGTTCGGCACCTACGCCGCAAAGCTGGTGGAGCACGAGAAGTACGGCGTGACCGTTGCCATGCGCAACAATCATGTCACCGAGAACCCGCTGGACGAGATCGCCGGCAAGAGCCGACTGGTTCCGGACGGCCACGGCATGCTGGAGGTCGCCCGCCGCATGGGCATTTCTCTGGGCTGACCGGGGGTCTGACCGGCTTTTGCGCTGCAGTGATTGACGCGGCGGCCGGATGTTGCTATAATCATTATTACAAATGCGCTGAAAAAGAGGGCGCGCGGCAATGCGTTTTGGAAAAGAGAGCCGGGGGCAGGTGAAAGCCCGGCAGAACGCGCCGGGTGCTGTCGCTTTTGAGCAGGCGGGGTGAACCTTCAGTAGCCTCTGCCCGTGCCGCCCGCGTTAAGGGCTCCGAGTGGCTGCCGGTTTTCGGCGGCAATTTGGGTGGTACCGCGGTATTGTATTGTTTTGTACAGGCCGTCCCAAGTGTGAACACACGCCTGGGGCGGCCTTTTTGTTTGCCCCGGCAGCAACCGAAACAGGAGGGAAAATCAATGAAAGAACTGGAAAAATTGTATGATCCCGCCCGCGTGGAGGACGACATTTATGCCTTCTGGCTGAATGGCGGCTACTTCCACACCAAGGCGGATAAGAACAAAAAGCCCTACACCATCGTGATGCCGCCGCCGAACGTGACCGGCCAGCTGCACATGGGCCATGCCATGGACGAGACCTGGCAGGACATCCTGATCCGTTACAAGCGCATGCAGGGCTACGCCGCCCTGTGGGTGCCCGGCACCGACCACGCCTCCATCGCCACCGAGGCCAAGGTTGTGGCCAAGATGAAGGAAGAGGGTCTGACCAAGGAGATGCTGGGCCGCGACGGCTTCCTGGAGCGCGCCTGGGCCTGGAAGAACCAGTACGGCAACCGCATCGTGAGCCAGCTGAAGAAGCTGGGCTGCTCCTGCGACTGGGACCGCGAGCGCTTCACCATGGACGAGGGCTGCAGCAAGGCCGTTCTGAAGGTCTTTAAGTATCTGTACGATAAGGACCTGATCTACCGCGGCGAGCGCATCATCAACTGGTGCCCCCACTGCAAGACCAGTATCTCCGATGCCGAGGTGGAGTATGAGGACCAGGAGGGCAGCTTCTGGCACCTGAAGTACCCCATCGTGGGCACCGACGAGTTCCTGATCCTGGCCACCACCCGTCCCGAGACCATGCTGGGCGATACCGCCGTGGCCATCCATCCGGACGACGAGCGCTACAAGCACCTGCACGGCAAGAAGGTTCTGCTGCCCCTGCTGAACAAGGAGATCCCCATCGTCACCGACACCTATGTGGATATGGAGTTCGGTACCGGCGTGGTGAAGATCACCCCTGCTCACGACCCCAACGACTTCGAGGTGGGCCAGCGCCACAACCTGCCCATCGTGAAGGTGCTGGACGAGACCGCCCACATGACCGCCGATTGCGGCAAGTACGCCGGCATGGACCGCTACGAGGCCCGCAAGGCCATCGTGGCCGACCTGGAGGCGGGTGGCTATCTGGAGAAGATCGAGCCCCACGCCCACAACGTTGGTACCTGCTACCGCTGCGGCACCACCATCGAGCCCATGGTTTCCAAGCAGTGGTTCGTGCGCATGGTGCCCCTGGCCGGTCCGGCCATCGACGCGGTGCGGGACGGCCGCATCAAGTTCGTGCCCGAGCGTTTCGACAAGCAGTACTATCACTGGATGGAGAACACCCGCGACTGGTGCATCAGCCGTCAGCTGTGGTGGGGCCATCGGATTCCCGCTTACTACTGCGACGCCTGCGGCGAGGTGCATGTGAGCGATGAGCCCATGATCACCTGCCCCAAGTGCGGCGGCGCCCTGCGTCAGGATGAGGACACCCTGGACACCTGGTTCTCCAGTGCCCTGTGGCCCTTCAGCACCCTGGGCTGGCCGGATAAGACCGAGGACCTGGATTACTTCTATCCCACCAACACCCTGGTCACCGGCTACGACATCATCACCTTCTGGGTGAGCCGCATGATCTTCTCCGGTCTGGAATACACCGGCAAGGTGCCCTTCGACACCGTGCTGATCCACGGCCTGGTGCGCGATGCCCAGGGCCGCAAGATGTCCAAGAGCCTGGGCAACGGCATCGACCCGCTGGAGATCATTGCCCAGTACGGCGCCGACGCTCTGCGCCTGACCCTGGTTCTGGGCTCCACCCCCGGCAACGACATGCGCTTCTCCGATGAGAAGATCAAGGCCAGCCGGAACTTTGCCAACAAGCTGTGGAACGCCACCCGCTTCGTGATGATGAACCTGCCCGAGGACTTCCAGGCCGGTCTGCCCGCTGCGGACAAGCTGGATCTGAGCGACAAGTGGATTCTGTCCACCCTGAACAATCTGGCCCGCACCGTCACCGACAATCTGGACAAGTTCGAGCTGGGCCTGGCTGCCCAGAAGGTGCAGGACTTCATCTGGGAGGTTTACTGCGACTGGTACATCGAGATCGCCAAGGTTCGCCTGAACTCCACCGATCCCGAGGAGGCCGACAACGCCCGCAAGGTACTGGTATACGTGCTGACCCAGGCGCTGAAGCTGCTGCATCCCTTCATGCCCTTCATCACCGAGGAGATCTACCGCGCTCTGCCCGGCACCTCCGAGACCATCATGACCGAGCAGTGGCCTGTGTTCACCGAGGAGCTGAACTACGCTGCCGAGGAGGCCGACTTTGAGAAGCTGATGGACTACATCAAGGCGGTTCGTACCATCCGCGCCGAGATGAACGTGCACCCGGCCAAGCGCAGCAGCATGATCATCGAGACCAGCGAGACCGAGGCCTTCCGCCGCGGCGGCGACTACCTGGCCAAGTTTGCCTTCGCCACCGACGTGACCCTCACCGAGAAGTACACCGGCGACACCGCCGGCATGGTGCAGGTTATCACTCATGCGGCCCGCGGTTTCATTCCCATGATGGAGCTGATCGACCGGGAGAAGGAACTGGCCCGTCTGAACAAGGAAAAGGCCGGCGCCGAGAAGGAGATCGGCATGTTCAGCCGTCAGCTGAGCAACGAGGGCTTTGTGAACAAGGCTCCCGCCAATGTGGTGGAGGAGATCCGCCAGAAGCTGGCCCGCGCCCAGGAAAAGCTGGCCCGCGTGGAGGAGTCCATCGCGGCTCTGGGCTGAGAAATTCCCGGAATAATTGTAAAAAATCCATGAAAAAGGAGCCCGGTTTGCACAAAACCGGGCCCTTTTTTCGTATAACAGACAAGACCCGGGATATTCCAGGGTTTGACAGATGTGCTATAATGGCGGAAGACACAAGGGAAAGTATTGTTTGCATCATATTCATTAGGAGGGATGGATTTTTGTATCAGAAAAAACGTACGAGCCCGTTTACAATCTTTTTTCGGATTCTTTTCACTGCCTGTCTGATCTACAGCGTGGTGTTCATTTTTCAAAACTCTCTGCAGATCGCAGAGCAGTCCAGTCTGCGCAGCGAGCAGGTGCAGCAGGTGGTCAACGAGGTGGCCGGTACCGTGGGCCTTGGCCCCTTCAGCCTGCTTGTGGTCCGCAAGATGGCACACTTTGCCGAATTTATGATGATGGGTTTTTGGTTCATGCTTTGCCTGCGGGTGTATACCCGCCACTTCATCAAGCATGTGAGCTGGCCGTTGTTTCTGGGTCTTGGTACCGCGGTGACCGACGAGACCATCCAGCTGTTTGTGGATGGCCGCGGCTCCAGTGTGAAGGATGTATGGATCGATTTTGCCGGTTTTCTGGTGGGTCTGTTCGTGGCACTGGTGATTCTGATGTTCTGCCGCATGTGCGTGATTCTGTTCGTGCATCGGCACGATGATGAGGAACTGGTGCAGCCGGAGCCGCAGCCCCGACCGGCAAAAAAGCGGCCTGCCCCCAGCCCGGCACCCCAGCCTCAGGAGGAGTGGGACGAGGAGCCGGAAGAGGAATGGGAGGAGGAACCCCTGCCTCAGTACCAGCCGCCCGCACGCCCGGCCCGTCAGGCCGCCCGGCGCGCACCGGACCCTCAGCCCCGGTGGGAGCCGGTTCCCCAACAGGAGAAAGAGGAGGAAGAGGAAAGCTATGACACCAGCATCGAGATCGAATACTGAGTGGCTGCAAAGCCTGCCCCGTACCAACGGAAAGCCCGGGGTGGAGGGGATGCGTCAGCTGCTGGCCAAGCTGGGTGACCCGCAGAATTATCTGGATTTTGTACATGTGGCGGGTACCAACGGCAAGGGTACCGTGTCCACCCTGACGGCTAATATTTTAAAAGAAGCCGGGTATAAGACCGGGCTGACCATCTCTCCCTACGTGCTGGACTTCCGGGAGCGGATGCAGATCAACGGCGAGATGATCCCGGCGGATACACTGGAACAGGTGGCGGGTCAAGTGCGGGCTGCCGCCGCGCAGCTGGACGAGGAGCCGGTGCAGTTCACCGCGGTCACCGCGGCGGCGCTGCTCTGGTTCTATCAGGAGCAGTGCGACCTGGCGGTGCTGGAGACCGGTGTGGGCGGAAAAAATGACGCCAGCAACGGGGTGGACAACACCCTGGTGGCGGCCATCACCCGCATCGACCTGGACCACACCGAGGTGCTGGGCGACACGCTGGAAGCCATCACCCAGGAGAAGGCGGGCGTCATCAAGCCCGGCTGCACCGTGGTTTGCTATCCGCTGCAGGACCCCGAGGCACAGAAGGCCATCGTGGCGGAGTGCATCCGCCAGAAGGCGGAGCTGGTGCAGCCCCAGCCGGAGGATTTGAACCTGCCCGAAGAGCCCCAGCCGCTGACCAATCCCTTCTCCTATGGCGGCTACGAGGTGGAGCTGCCCTTCCTGGGCGCGCACCAGAGCTGCAACGCGGCCATGGCGGTGGAGATCGCTCTGGCCCTGTGGCGCAAGGGTTACGAGATTCCCGATGAAGCCATTCTGAGCGGCCTGGAGACCGCCCGGTTCCCGGCCCGCATCGAGGTGCTGCGCAAGGATCCGCTGGTGATTCTGGACGGCTGCCACAACCCGGCGGGGGCCAAAGCCCTGGCGGGCGTGCTGTGCACCCATACCAAAAAGAAGCCGGCGGCAGTGCTGGGCGTTCTGGCGGATAAGGCGGCTGCTCAGATCCTGGAGGCGCTGGCCCCCTGCTTTGATACCATTTATACCGTGACGCCGCCCTGCCCCCGGGCCATGGAGGCCAAGGAGCTGGCGGAGCTGGCCCGCACCGTGGCCCCCAAGGCCAAGGTGACCGCCTGCACGGATCTTGACCAGGCGTTGGATCAGGCGCTGGCCCATACAAATGGCGTGGTGGTGTGCGGCTCGCTGTATCTGGCGGCCCAGGCCCGGCCGGAGCTGCTGAAGCGGCTTGCTTAAAAATTCACCGCAGCTGACTGGTTGCGGCAAAATATTCACCCAAGACCCCGTATATTGGTAAGTGCCAAGAATACGGGGTCTTTTTTTGCCCCCAAAAGGACGTGAAAGGAGAACGGAAATGGCACAGGTGATGTTTACCAGCGCAGACGATGTGCTGGTGGCCTACTTGAGCGGCGAGATCGACCATCATTCCGCCCAGATGCTGCGCCAGCAGATCGACGCGGAGCTTTCGGCACGGATGCCCGCCCGGCTGATTCTGGATTTCGGCGGGGTGACCTTCATGGATTCCTCCGGTGTGGGGCTCATTCTGGGTCGCGCCCGGCGGATGCAGGCCACCGAAGGGCAGCTGGTGGTGCAGCAGGCGCCGGACTCAATCAAGAAGATGCTGGATCTGGCCCGTGTGGAATATCAATAGAAGAGGAGAGGCAAGTATGAAAGCCTATAACCTGATGAAAATCAGCTTTTATTCCCGCAGCGTGAACGAGGGCTTTGCCCGGGGTGCGCTGGCGGCCTTTCTGGCCCAGGCGGACCCCACCGTGCCCGAGCTGGCGGATATCAAAACCGCGGTGAGCGAGGCGGTGACCAACTGCATCGTCCATGCCTACCCCCAGCAGGTGGGGCTGGTCTATCTGACCGCGGCTTTGTATGAGGGCGGTCTGGTGAAAATTACGGTGACCGACCGGGGCGTGGGCATTCCGGATGTGGAAAAAGCCATGCAGCCCATGTTCACCACCGGCAACCCGGAGGAACGGGCCGGACTGGGCTTTGCGGTGATGAAGAGCTTTATGGATAAGGTGCGGGTGACCAGCACACCGGGCAAGGGCACCCGGGTGGTGATGAGCAAGACCCTGAGCACCAAACAATGATCCCCCTTTTACATAAGAGATAGAAAGGGGAAGGAAAGCATGCCCACAACACTTGGCCCACGGGAGGAATTCATTGAAAATAATTTGGGGCTGGTCCACGCCTGTGCCGGCAGGTTCCGGGGCAGGGGCGTGGAATATGACGATCTGTATTCCGCGGGCTGCATGGGACTGATCAAGGCTTACGACGGATTCGATCAGGAGCGCGGGGTGCAGTTTTCCACCTATGCGGTGCCGGTAATTCTGGGCGAGATCAAAAAGCTCTTCCGGGACGGGGGAACCGTCAAGGTGAGCCGGTCGCTCAAGGAGCTGGGCCTGCGGGTGAGTGCTGCCCGGGAACGGATGATCAAACAGAACGGCTGCGAGCCCAGCGTGAGCCAGCTGGCCCAGGCGGTGCAGGCAAAGCCGGAGCAGGTGGCCCTGGCCATCCGCGCCAGCCAGCCCGCGCTTTCGCTCACCCCGGCGGCAGAGGAGGAGGGCGGCCGGGAGGTGGACATCCCGGTGGAATCCCCGGAGGAGGAGCTGGCGGACCGCATCAGCCTGCAGGAGGTGCTGGCCACCCTGCCGCCCCAAGACCGGCAGCTGATCTTTCTGCGGTTTTTCTCCGGCAAGACCCAGAGCGAGACCGCAAAGGTACTGGGCACCACCCAGGTACAGATCTCCCGCAGGGAGCGGAAGATATTGCAGAATCTGCGGGGGCAGCTGCTGCAGGAATAAGGATTTCAGGAGGCTTTAGATGACCTCCTGAAATTTTTTGAATTTTTTTGTCGAAAACGCTTGCGTTTTGAAAATAGGTGTGGTATTATAACTGAGCCGTCAACGACGGCAAGCCGCTCGGAAGAGCTTGAAAAAATATTTCAAAAAAGTGCTTGACAAACAAGACTTGATGAGATATAATAAACAAGCTGTCCCGCGAGGGAGAGCGGCACAGGACCTTGAAAATTGAACAATATCGAAGCTTGAACGGAGCCTTATCGTGATGGAAAATCACGTTAAACAATTCCAATATACAAGTAATTCGTGGATGCAAGCGTTATTGTATCTGAGAAATTACAGCGATTTAATTCA
>NZ_JAGHKE010000098.1:0-8246 GCF_017889395.1 Allofournierella sp.
CCTGGATGCCGCTGAGGAGTGGGCGCCCCGCAATATGGCCAACTATATGAGGCTGAGCCGCCAGCCGGTGGAGAGCATGCCGGAATTCATTGCCTCTCAGGAGGGCTTTGAGAAATGCACCATGTTCTTTACCAATGAGGAAAATCGGCAGAAGGCCCGGCAGATCGCTCAGCAGATGGGCGGCTTTGCCATTGTGTCCAGTGAAACCAACAATCTGGAAATCAGCGATGAGGGTGCAACCAAGGGCTTGGCTCTGCTGGAGCTGGGCCGGATGCTGGGCCTGGAAAAGAGCCAGGTGATGGCCTGCGGCGACTCGGAAAACGACCTGGCCATGCTGGAATCGGTGGGCCTGGGTGTGGCCATGGGCAACGCGCCCCGCTTCATTCAGGAAAAGGCCGCCGCGGTCACTGCCACCAACGACGAGGACGGCGTGGCCCTGGCACTGGAAAAATACGTGCTGGGCAGGTGATGCAGCAGTGGATTTCCTGCGGGAAAAGGGCATTATTGCGGCGAACCTTTGTCTGATCGCCGGGCTGCTGTTTTTCAGCCCGCTGTTTCTGGTGGGGCTGGCGCTGTGGGCGGTCAGCCTGGCGGTGCACCTGCGCCGGGAATCGGCAAGGGGCATGAAGCTGTTTTACGGTGCTTTGTGCCTGCTGGTGAGCTTGTGGTTTTTGTCGGCGCTGGCCCGGCAGCTGGCGATTCTGGCCGGCTGGATTTGAATAGTAACAGAGAAACAAAAAAGAAGGAGCCCGAACTGCCGGTGCTCCCTGTTTTTGATGAAAACGGAATTACACGGTCTTGATGCGCCGCCAGCCGCCCTGCTTCCAGCGGATGACGAAGATCAGCGCACGCAGGTTTTCGTCCAGCGCAAAGGCGATCCACACGCCCACCAGGCCCAGACCGAAATGGATGCCCAGTAGCCAGGCCACGCCCACGCCCACGATCCACTGGCTGGCGATGCCCACCAGCACCGGGAAGCGCACGTCGCCCACCGCCTGCAGGTTGCGCACCATCAAAATGTTGAAGCAGCGGCCCAGCTCCAGAAAGACCTCCACGATCATCACGTTCCGGCCCAGAGCGATCACCTGAGGGTCGCTGCTGAACAGGCTCAGCAGCGGCTGGGAGAACACCGCCAGCACCGCCGCGATGATCAGGGTGATGGGGGTGAAGGTTTTCAGCACATTCCAGTTCTGCCGGTCTGCCTGGTCAAAGGCCTTCGCGCCCACGCAGTAGCCCACCACGATGGCCACTGCCTGGCTTACCGCACTGATGAGCATGTAGCACACCTGGGCGAACATGGCGCAGTACATGCGGGTGGTCACCGCGAAGGTGCCCATCAGGTTCACGAACACCAGGCTGGTGGACTGGGACAGGTTGTAGGAAAGGCCCTCGCCGCCGGCGGGCAGGCCGATGCCCAGAAACCGCTTGAGCAGGTCGGTGGGGAAGGGCCGCAGCGCCTTCAGGCTCACCCGGGCGTTCTGCACGGTGTGGAAGAAGGCGAAGATCATCATCAGCATACCGGCGGTGCGGCAGATGCTGGTGGAGAGCGCCGCGCCCGCCGCGCCCAGCCGGGGCATGGGGCCGAGACCGTAGATAAAGGCGGTGTTGCCCACGATGTTGATCAGGTTGATGATGCCGGTGCTGAGCATGATGACAAGCATCTTGGCATGGGCCCGCAAAAAGGCGCTGAAGGTGAGCATCAGCGCCTGACAGGGCAGGCTGAGGGCGGTGATGAGCAGGTAGCTTTTCGCCTCCGGCCGGGCCTCCATGGGCACCTGCATAATGCTGAACAGGCCGTCCGCACCCAGCAGCAGGCCGCCGGTGATCACCAGACTCACCGCCAGGTTCAAACAGACCGCCAGGGTGTAGATCTGCTCCACCTTATCGTATTCCCGCGCGCCCAGATACTGGCTGAGCATGATGGTGGCCGCCAGACTGATCACGTTGAAGGTGAGGATCAGGGTGGTCATGATCTGGTTCGCGTTGCCCACCGCGGCAACGGCGGTGGCGTTGTAGCGGCTGAGCATGATCTGGTCGATGTTGCCCACCAGCATCTGCAAAAGCAGCTCGATGAACACCGGCCAGGTCATGGCCAGCAGCGAGAACTCGTGCCCCGCAACGGTGATTTTCTTGTTCAAAACGATTCCCCCTCTTGCCCCGGTGCGTCCCGATAAGCTTAAATCAGAAACATTATAGCGCAAACAAATTTCGCTTTACAGTTGGAAAATCGACGATTTTCACAGAAAGCGCACGAGTAATTTATGCACAATTTTGCCAGTGGCAGGTTTGGTTTACTTTTGCGGGGGTTTGTGTTACCCTGATAAAGGATTTTTACGTGATGATACGCCCAAAAGGAGGATGCTTTTTGAAGAGGACCATTCCCCGCCCCGCCCGGCTGGCTGCCGCCGTGCTGGCGGTTCTGGCGCTGGCCGCGGTGTTTGTGGTGCGGTTTTCCTATTCCACCAGCTTTCTGTATCCGGGATACTGCGGGTTTGATTCCGCCATCTTTCAGACCATCGGCAAGTATTGGGCCCAAGGGTTCACCCCCTATTCCCAGCTGTTTGACCACAAGGGCCCGCTGATCTTCTTTGTGGATGCGGTGGGCTACTGGCTCCACGGCCGGGCGGGAATTTTGGTGGTGCAGACCCTCAGTCTGGCCGCCGCCATCTGGGGGCTGTACCGGCTGGGGCGCACCGCTCTCTCCCGCCCCTGGGCGCTGGGAGCCGCGGCGCTGGCCCTTGTGTATCTGGCCCGCACCTTTGACGAGGGCAACATGACCGAGGAATACAGCCTGCCCTTTCTGGCCGTCAGCCTGTATCTGGCGGCGCGCTGGTGCCTGGCCCGCCGGGACGACCCGGCCGCGCCTCACCCCTGGCAGTGGGCGGTGGTGTACGGCGTATCCTTCGGAGCCGTTTTGATGCTGCGGGTCACCAGTGCGGTGGCGGTGTGCAGCTATGTGCTGGTGATCACGCTGGCACTTCTGGTCAGCCGCCAGTGGAAAAATCTCTTCGCCAACATGGGCGGTTTTCTGGGTGGCTTTGTGCTCATCACCGGCCCCTTTGCGGTGTACTTTGCCTGCAAGGGCTCACTGGGGGATATGTTCTACGGCACCATCGGCTACAACATCTTTTACGCCACCGAATTTTCCATTGCGGAATATTACGCGGGCAATCAGTGGGCGGCCAGCACTCTGAACCGGGTGCTCACCGATTTCGGCGCGCCGCTGTTTTTGCTGGCGGTGCTCTGCATCGCGGCTCTGATCCGGCGGAAAACCGACCTGCTGGCCTGGGGTGGCCTTTTGAGTACGGCGCTGAGCATGTATGTGCTGTTTTCAAACCGCCCCTATGTACATTATTTTATGATCGCGACCCCGCTGATCCCGCTGGCCTTTGTGCTGGCGGCGGAGCTTTTCCGGGGCGGCAAGGGCTGCAAGCTGGCCTGGGCCGCGCCGGCGCTGTGCGGGCTGTGGGCGGTGAGCCTGCTGGTCCGGCTGCCCGGCTGGAACGCGGACAGCTTCATGGCCCGTTACCCCTATGAGGTGCTGGATTACAACAACGCCGCCCGGTCTGTTGCGGCGGTGATTCCGGCCGAGGAGCGGGATTCGGTGCTGGGCTACAACGTGGATGCCCAGTGGTATCTGGCGGCGGACATCCGGCCCTGCCAGCGGTATTTCATCCACCAGGACTGGCAGGCGCAGGACGACCCGGCCATGCGCGCCGAGATCAATGAATCGCTGCGGCAGGACCCGCCCAAATGGCTGGCGGTGGATGGGCCGGTGGAGGCCGGGGTGCAGCAGCTGCTGGATGAACAGTACACCGCTGTGAGCGGCGAGCAGCAGTTTGAGGAATACGGGAACTATGTGCTGTACCGCCGCAACAGCTGAAAGGAGAGAAGACCGCATGAGCGCAAAACGAGGCGTTTTGGCCCTGGCGGCGGCGCTGCTGCTGTTGGCCTGCGGCTGCGCGGGAGAGCAGACAGCTTCACAGGATACGGTGCAGCTGCGTGCAAGGAAGCCGGTGGAGGGTGCCGTGGTGGTGACCCAGCATGTGGGATTATACGACGGATATGAGTATTTCGGAGCCTTCACAGGCGACTGGGCCTTTGTGTATGGGCAGGGCCAGGCAGGCTACCGGGCGGCGGGCGGCGAGTACAAGCCCCTGTACACGGCCGACGCGGATGCGATTCTGCACCAGTACGATGGCCCGGCGGATGAGTCCGGCCTCTGGCAGCGGATGGACTGGATGGCGGAACAATATGCCTATCTGCCCGGCGCTTCCATGGCTCCTTATTGCGCAGACGGGCTGTGGGGCTTCTGCGATTTGAATGGCACCCCGGTGCTGGAAGCGCAGTTTGCCAGCCTGGCGGAGCTGTGGGCCTACCAGGAAACGGTGGCCCCGCCGCTGCCCACCGCCGAACCCCGGCAGCTGCCCGAGGGGGCCGAAACCTGGTGGGAGGACCCGATGGACGAGGGCTTCTATGTGCTGGTGGGGGAGAAGATCCGCCGCTACAACAGCCAGGGCACCGAGCTGACCAGCCAGGCGCTGGCCCGGCTGACTCTGGAAACCGACGATAAGGGCAAAAGCACCCTGACCATCACCGACCAGGACGGCCGCCAGCTGCTGCAGCTGACCAGCACCCAGCCGGACCCGCTGCACACCGACGGCGAACTGCGCTTTGACGGCAACTGGTTCTACTGGAAAACCGACGAGGGCAGCGTGCTGCCCTGCCGCATCACGGTGGAATAACAAAATATAAAACGCGCTGCGAAGTTTCGCGGCGCGTTTTGTTTTTTGGCAAAAGACTTGACAGGCTATATTCTACAATCGTAGAATATAGATAGATACTACAAGTGTAGAAAAATGGAGGTGAACGGGATGGAAAACACGATCAAACGCCTGCCGGACGCAGAGCTGGAGGTCATGAAGGCAGTGTGGGCGGCTGAGGCGCCGGTGGCCCGCACCCAGCTGGAGCAGGTGCTGGGAGGCAAAAAGCAGTGGGCGCCTACCACCATTCTGGCCATGCTCACCCGGCTGGAGCAAAAGGGCTTTCTGGCGCGGGAAAAGCAGGGCCGGGCCTATCTGATCCGGCCGCTGGTGAGCCGGGAGGCATATCTCCAAGTGGAAAGCAAAAGCGCGCTGGGCCGTATGTTCGGCGGCAGCGCGAAAAATCTGATCGCGGCGCTGCACCAGTGCCACGCGCTGAGCCATCAGGAGGTGCAGGAGCTGGCGGATTATCTGGAACAGCTGAAGCAGGAGGACGAGTGAGATGAACGACCTGTTTTTGTCAGTGATTGCGGTGAGCGTCGGAGCAAGCGCGGCGGGCCTGGTGTGGGCACTTGTGCAAAAGCGGCTGGAAAAGCGGGTCTGTGCCCGCTGGCGCTGCCGGGTCTGGACGCTGCTGCTGACGGCATTGCTGGTGCTGCCGCTGGCCGGACTTCTTCCGGAAAGCAAAGCGGTGGCAAATCGTCCTGCTTTCGTTCTGGAGGTGCCCGAGGCAGCAGCACGGCCCATGGGCAGCGGTGAGCGGACGCAGGAGCAAGCCGGGCCCCAGACCCTGCCCTCCGGCGGGACTTTTGTTCCGGCCGGGGAGGAGCCGACACAACCGGGCCGGACACTGCCAAGCCCGCTGACCGTGGCGGCGGCGGTATGGCTGCTGGGCGCGGCGGGAATGCTGGCGGTGCAGATGGCGTCCTACCTTCGCTGGCGGCATGGGGTGAGGCGCTGGGAGCAGCCTGCCCCCGACTGGGTGGAGCCGGTGGTTCGCGCCGCCGCCGTGGAGGCGGGGCTTTCCAGCCTGCCCCGGGTGCGGCAGAGCCCGCTGGGGGCCAGCCCCATGATGGCGGGGCTTGCTTCGCCCACCCTGCTTTTGCCGGTGAAGCTGCCGCCCAAAGAGGAGCTGGCGCTGATTCTGGCCCATGAAATGGCCCACTGCCGCCGACGGGACATCCAGCGCAAGCTGCTGATCCTGCTGGCGCGGGCGGTGCACTGGTTCAACCCGCTGGTCCACTGGATGGCCGGGCAGGCCCAGCGGGAGATCGAGCTGGCCTGCGACGAGACGGTGGCGGCCAGCCGTCCGCCCCAGTGGCGGCAGGCCTACTGCCAGGCGCTGCTCCATGCCATTGATGCTACCGGGCAGCCCGCGCCGGTGCTGTCCACCCGGTTTGCGTTGGAAAAGCAAGAGATCATGCGCCGCTTTGCCCGGGTGATGCGCCCGGTGAAGGGCAAAAAGGGCGCGGCGGTGTTTGGCCTGATGGCCCTGCTTGCTCTGCTGTGCTGCTGCGGGCTGCGGGTGCAGCTGCCCGGCGGGGAGAGTACCTCGGAACCGGCTTCTGCCGCGGTATCCGGCACGGCCTCCGAGTCGGGGACAAGCGCGCCCGCAGAGGAGAACAACGAGCCGCCCGAGACAAAGGAATCCACAGCGGCCCGCATCGCAGAGACCGACCCGCTGACCGCCCAAGGCTACTTAAATGCCTTCGCTCTGGTGGACGCCCTCAAGCACGGCGATCAGCAGGCGGTGAACCGGTGCTTTGCCCTGAGCGGGGAACCGGTGTATGATGCGGGCTTCTACGCTCTTTCAGACCTTTCCGGGCTGGAGCTGAACAGCGGTGCGGTGGGTCTGACCGAACAGGACGGGATCTACCGGGTGTTCGTGGACCTGGATGTGGAAAAGCGGGGCAATACCCCTTTACTGGAGGGCCAGCATACCTACTGGCTTGCGTTCCACGATGGATCGGACAGCTTTTACGACGAAGGCTGCATCTGGAAGATGCAGCCGGAGAGCGACCTTGACCGGCACGGTGTGCCGGGGTTGGATACGGCACAGCTGGAAGAGCTGCAGGATGAAGTAAAGCTGGTGCGGAACTGGCTGAGCCGGGAGGGATTTTCGGATGTGGAGGACATCAGCCCTTACCAGCAGCTGGCCTACCTGTTTGTGCGGATGGAAGAGGAAGGCGAGATTGCACAGGGGCAGACCGTTACCACCAATCAGCTGGCAGATGCAGCCGAGCGTTATCTGGGCATTCTGGACTATCAGCCCGCGCCGGAGGTGCTGGAGCTGATGTGCTACCAGGAGCCGGAAGGCTGGCGGCTGCAGGAGATGGGCGGCCTTTTGGAGGGGCCGGAGCCCGCCTGGCAGTTCACCCAGGTCTACCGGGAAGGGAAGGACTATGTGGTGGTGCTGTGGCAGTGCAGCGACGCCCAGGGTCTGGTGCCGGAATATGGCTACTTCTACCGGATGAACAATACCGAAAACGAGGACGGTGGCTGGCGAGTGGTCAGCTGCGATGTGATGGTCATTTGAGCACAAAAAACAGGGGCGCGGCAAAATTTGCCGCGCCCCTTTCGCTGCCCTTGACAGTACTCTGGACCAGTGTTATACTGAACTTGAAAAGATATTTAGAAAATTATCTAAATATCGAAAAGATAAAAATGAACCGCCCGGACCAGGGCGAAAGGAGGATTGCGATCATGGGGGATGCGTTCAAGGCATTGGCGGACCCGACCCGGCGGCACATTCTGGAGCTGCTCAGCGGCGGAGAGATGACCGCGGGCGACATTGCCGCCCGGTTTCAGATGACAAAGCCGTCGGTCAGCCACCATCTGAGTATTCTGAAGGCGGCGGGCCTTGTTACCGACGAGCGGCGGGGGCAGAACATTGTGTACTGCCTGAACCTGACGGTGTTCCAGGAGCTGATGAAATGGTTTTACGATATGGGGTTTGCCAAGGGAGGCGAAAGCAATGAAAAATAAAAAACTGCTGATCGCGCTGGGGGCGGTGTGTCTGGTGAATTTCATCGCCCATCTGTGCTTTTATCCGGCCATGCCGGACACGGTGCCCATGCACTGGGGCTTTGACGGCCAGGTGGACGGCTGGGGCCCGAAATATATGATTCTGGTCACCGCGCTGATCCCGGCGGTGATTCTGCTGCTGATCGCGGTGGTGCCCAAGATCGACCCCCGCAGCGAGAACTTTCAGAAATTCGGCGGCATCTACCGGGGCTTTCTGGCGGGCATCGTGCTGTTTATGTGCGGCATCAGCTGGCTGAGTGAGCTTACCGTTTACAACGTCTTGCCGGACGGCAGCAGCCTGGTGGGCGTGCTGGTGAGCGGCGGCATCGGCATTCTGTTCATCCTGCTGGGCAACTATATGCCCCGCATCAAGCAGAACTACACCTTCGGCTGCCGCACCCCCTGGGCGCTGGCGGACGAGCACAACTGGAACCGCACCCAGCGCATGGGCGGCATCAC
>NZ_JAGHKE010000099.1:0-8183 GCF_017889395.1 Allofournierella sp.
AGATGCTGGAAGGCCGTAACGGCCCCGGCAACGATTTCCTGGGCTGGGTGGATCTGCCCGTAAATTACGACAAGGAAGAGTTTGCCCGCATCAAGGCCGCGGCCGAGAAGATTTGCTCGGATTCCGACGTGCTGGTGGTGATCGGTATCGGTGGTTCTTACCTGGGCGCCCGCGCCGCCATCGAGGCCATCAAGGGTCAGATGTACAACTGCACCTGCAAGAAGACCCCGCAGATCTTCTTCGCAGGCAACTCCATTTCTCCCGCCTACCTGCAGGATATCCTGGCCTGCTGTGAGGGCAAAGAGGTCAGCGTGAACGTGATCTCCAAGTCCGGCACCACCACCGAGCCTGCGCTGGCGTTCCGTGTATTCAAGAAGTACCTGGAAGAGCGTTACGGCAAGGAAGGCGCTGCCAAGCGCATCTACGCCACCACCGACCGCAGCCGCGGCACCCTGAAGAAGCAGGCCGACGAAGAGGGCTGGCCCACCTTCGTGGTACCCGATGACGTGGGCGGCCGTTACTCGGTGCTCACCGCTGTGGGCCTGCTGCCCATCGCCTGCGCCGGCTGTGACATCGACGCTCTGATGCAGGGCGCTGCCGATGCCCGCGCTGAGTACTCCAGCTGCACTCCTGACAACGACTGCTACAAGTACGCTGCCGCCCGCAACATCCTGTACCGCAAGGGCAAGGCTGTTGAACTGCTGGCTGCTTACGAGCCCAACTTCACCATGATGAACGAGTGGTACAAGCAGCTGTTCGGCGAGAGCGAAGGCAAGGACAACAAGGGCCTCATGCCCACCAGCGTTGTTTTCTCCACCGATCTGCACTCCATGGGCCAGTTCGTACAGGAAGGCGCCCGTGTGATGTTCGAGACCGTGGTTAACATCCACAAGCCCTCTCAGGACCTGTTCATCGAGAACGATGAGGAGAACCTGGACGGCCTGAACTTCCTGGCAAACCAGAACATGAGCGTGGTCAACGAAAAGGCCATGCAGGGCACCATTCTGGCCCACACCGACGGCGATGTTCCCAACATCGTGCTGGAGACTCCCAGCCTGAACGAGTATGATCTGGGCTACCTGATCTACTTCTTCGAGCGGGCCTGCGCCATCAGCGGTTACCTGCTGAGCGTGAACCCCTTCGATCAGCCCGGCGTGGAGAGCTACAAGAAGAACATGTTCGCGCTGCTGGGTAAGCCCGGCTACGAGGACCGCAAGGCCGAGCTGGAAGCAAAGCTGGGCTGAGCACACCGCATCCCCGGCGGAAAACGGGGCATAACGTGAAGGGAATTGCGGCATGCCGCATTTCGCAAAATAGAAGGAGGTACCCTCTTATGATTAAACTGATCGTTGGCACGAAAGGCACCGGCAAAACCAAAGCGATGATCGAGGCCATCAACGCAGTTACCAAAACCACCAGCGGCAACGTTGTCGTTCTGGAAAAGTCCATGAAGCTGACTTATGAGATCGATCATGCTGCTCGCCTGATCGATCTGGATGAGTATCACATCGCCGGCTACAACATGATGTATGGTTTTGTGGCGGGCGTTCTGGCCGGCAACTACGACATCACCGAGCTGTTTGTGGACGGCATTCTGAAGGTTGGCGACCACGATCTGAACGGTCTGGGCAAGTTCCTGGATGACGTGCAGGCCATTGCTGGCGAAAACGTGAACGTTACCATCACCATTTCCGCCGCCCTCGAGACTCTGCCTGAGGACGTAAAGAAATACCTGTAATCGTTCCATCAGCGGGCGGGAGCCAAAAAAATTGGTTCCCGCCCGAAATTTGGTATTGACAAACCCTCTGGGATTCGGTATACTAGGTAGGCAGTCTTTTAGAGGTGTACTATGCAATTCGACCTGAAAAAATTTTTTCAGACCGGCCGCGTGCCTTATCACGCGGAGCTGCAGCTGGACCTGAGTGATTATGACTTCCCGGGTTACCAGATCACGCAGCCGGTCACGGGCACCTTTGACGCCGCGCTGAATGGCGAGGGCGTTGTGCTGCGGCTCAGCTTGCATGCGCTGGCACAGGCAGAATGTGCCCGTTGCCTCACACCGGTGGAATATCCCTGTTCGCTGGAACAGGAATGGCTGGTGCGCGAAAGCGAACTGAGCAATGAATATCAGGAATTACCCATCGATGAGACGGGCAAGCTTTCCGTCAAGGAACTGGCTTGTGAGGAACTTGTGATGGAGATTCCCACCGTGCTGCTGTGCAGTGCGGATTGCCAAGGGCTATGCCATGTTTGCGGTAAACCCAAAGCAGCGGGGTGCACCTGCTGTGAGGGGGGCTCCACTACCCCCGTAGACGAACGGCTTGCTATATTAAAACAACTGCTGAATTAACTTCATTCACATTGAGGAGGTGCTAAAATGGCAGTACCCAAGAGAAAGGTTTCCAAGGCACGGCGTGACAAGCGTCGCTCCTCTGTGTGGAAGCTGGAAGCCCCTGCACTGGTAAAGTGCAGCCAGTGTGGCGAGTACAAGCTCCCCCACCAGGTATGCGGCAATTGCGGCTACTACAAGGGCAAGGAAATCATCAAGAAGGAAGCGTAATCCGCTTTCCGTAAGAGCTAGGGGAGGGCTTACGCCTTCCCCTTTTTCTTGTGCGGTGCAAAACCTGTTGAAAAGGAAGGTGCAAAACTGGCATGGCAGTACGCGTGAAAAGCGCGCAGAAGGGCTCGGCAGCCGAAGCGCTGGGCCTGAGCGCCGGGTCGATGCTCTATTCGGCTGACGGCAACGAGATCAACGATATGCTGGATTACCAGTTCTACACCGCCGGCGAACGCTTCGAGCTGGCCGTGATGAAGGACGGCCAGCTGGATTATCTGAAGGTGGAAAAGGGCGAATACGAGCCTCTGGGCTGTGAGTTCGAGACCTATCTGATCGACCAGAAGCATTCTTGTGCAAACCATTGCATGTTCTGCTTCATCGATCAGCTGCCCAAGGGCCTGCGGGAAACCCTGTATTTCAAGGACGACGACGAGCGCCTGTCGTTCTTGTTCGGCAACTATGTGACCCTGACCAATCTGAACGAGCATGAGGTGGAGCGCATCAAGAAGATGCACATTTCGCCCATCAACATCTCGGTGCACACCACCAATCCGGAGCTTCGGGTGCGGATGATGGCCAACAAGCGGGCGGGCGAGGTGCTCAAATATCTGGATGAATTTGCCGAGGCGGGCATCCAGATGAACTGCCAGCTGGTGCTGTGCCGGGGCGTGAACGACGGCGACGAGCTGCGCCGCACGCTGGACAAGCTCACCGGCATGTACCCGGCGGTGCAGAGCATCGCAGCGGTGCCCAGCGGCCTGACCGACTACCGCAAGGGCCTGTACAAGCTGGAGGCCTATGACGCGGCCACCAGTGCCGCCGTGCTGGATATCCTGGAGGAATACGGCGACCGCTGCAAGGCGCAGAATGGCTGCCGTATGGTCTACCCCGGCGACGAGTGGTACCTGTGCGCCGGGCGGCCCATTCCCGGCGGCGATTTCTATGAGGATTTCCCCCAGCTGGAAAACGGTGTGGGCATGTGGCGCATGTTCCGGGACGAATTCCTGGCGGAGCTGACCTTTGCCCACCGGCGTATTCCCATTCCCCGGAACATCGATGTGGTCACCGGAACTCTGGCGGCACCGCTGATTCAGGAGATGATGGCCGAGCTGACCCGCCGTCACCGCAGTGTGAAGGTGCATGTGCATCCCATCAAAAATAATTTCTTCGGCGGCAACGTGAGCGTGGCCGGTCTGGTCACCGCCACCGATATCATCGACCAGTGCAAGGGCAAGCTGAAAAGCAAGCACCTGGGCGTGCCGGAAGTGATGCTGCGGGACGAAAAGGACCTGTTCCTGGATTCCAAGTCCATCGCGGATCTGGAAAGCGCTCTGGGCGTGAAGGTGCATATCCTGCCCAGCGGCGGCGGCGATCTGGTGCGGACGCTGTTGGCGCCCAAGCTGGCCTGACCGCCGGTATGGAACCCCCGTGCCCGAAGGGGCAGAAACAACTGAGAAAAGGAGGCTCTTATGGCAAAACCTATCGTTGCAGTGGTGGGCCGCCCCAACGTGGGCAAATCCACCCTGTTCAATAAATTGATCGGTCAGCGGCTGGCCATCGTGGAGGATACCCCCGGTGTGACCCGCGACCGCATCTTCGGCGACTGCGAGTGGCAGAACCACACCTTCCTGCTGGTGGATACCGGCGGTATCGAGATGGGCGAGGACGACATCCAGACCCACATCCGCCAACAGGCCCAGCTGGCCATTGACGCGGCGGAGTGCATCATCATGGTGGTGGACCTGCGGGCCGGTGTGACCGCCCAGGACCAGGACATCGCCAACCAGCTGATGCGCAGCGGCAAGCCCGTTGTGCTGGCGGTCAACAAGGTGGACCGGATCGGCGAGCCCCCCATGGAGCTGTACGACTTCTACAGCCTGGGTCTGGGCGAACTGTACCCCATCTCCAGCGTACACGGCCACGGCACTGGCGATCTGCTGGACGCGGTGTGCCAGTACCTGAACTTTGACGATGAGAACGGCGAAGAGGACGAGCGCATCACCGTTGCGGTGATCGGCCGTCCCAACGTGGGCAAGTCCAGCCTGATCAACCACATCCTGGGCGAGAACCGGATGATCGTGGCCAACCAGGCAGGTACCACTCGCGACGCCATCGACTCCCAGGTGGACAACAAATACGGCAGCTTCATCTTCACCGATACTGCGGGCCTGCGCAAGCGGGGCAAGGTGGAGGAAGGCGTGGAGCGCTACAGCGTGCTGCGCAGCCTGGCCGCCGTGGAGCGCAGCCGGGTGTGCGTGATCATGATTGACGCCACCGTGGGCTTCACTGAGCAGGACTCCAAGGTGGCGGGCTATGCCCATGAGCAGGGCAAGGCCTGCATCATCGCCGTGAACAAGTGGGACGCGGTGGAAAAGGACGACAAGACCATGGATGTGCAGCGCAAGAAGCTGATGAACGACTTTAGCTTCATGAGCTATGCACCCATCATCTTCATCAGCGCCAAGACCGGCCAGCGCGTGGACCGGCTGTTTGAGCTGATCAAGTACGTGGACAGCCAGAATGCCCTGCGCGTGACCACCGGTATGCTGAACGAGCTGCTGGCCCGTGCCACCGCCCGTGTGCAGCCCCCCAGCGATAAGGGCCGCCGCCTGAAGATCTACTACATGACCCAGATCTCCACCCGGCCGCCCACGTTTGTGTGCTTCGTGAACCGGAAGGACCTGTTCCACTTCTCCTATCAGCGCTACATCGAGAACCAGATCCGTGAGACCTTCGGCCTGGAAGGCACTCCCGTGCGCATGGTCGTGCGGGAACGGGGCGACGGCAGCACCAAGTAAAACAGCCGCAAAGCGGGAAACAACAAAGGAGCGTGTGAATCCATGGCGTTAGAACAAGCGTTTATTCTGATGATGGCCGTCTCCGTTGTGATTGGTTATCTGCTGGGCAGCATCAATTTCGGCGTGGTGGTGAGCAAGGGCCTCTACCATGAGGACGTGCGTACCAAGGGCAGCGGCAATGCCGGCACCACAAATATCCTGCGCACCTACGGCAAAAAGGCCGCAGCGCTGACCCTGGCCGGTGATATGGCCAAGGGCGCAGTGGCGGTATGGCTGTGCCACTGGGGTGTGGCCGCACTTACCGGTGCGGATGTGAACGGCGTGTATGCCGGATATCTGGCTGCCATCGGTGCGGTGTGCGGCCATCTGTGGCCGATCTGGTTCGGCTTCAAGGGCGGCAAGGGCATCGCGGTGGCCGCGGGCGCCATTCTGGCCAGTGAGCCGGTGGTGCTGCTGGCACTGCTGGTGGTGTTCTTCGCAATCGCTCTTGCCACCCGCATTGTGAGTCTGGCTTCGGTTACCGTTGCGATCCTGTATCCCATCCTCACGCTGCTTTGGTCCTGGTACACCCAGCGCAGCCTGCTGTTTACCGGTGTGTGCACCGTGCTGATGGCGGTGCTGGTGGTATGGATGCATCGGGCCAACATTCAGCGCCTGCTGAACGGCACCGAATACCGCTTCGGCGAAAAGAAAAAGGACGAATAATCAAACTGTTCTGCAGCCCTTCGGGAAGATCTTCCCGAAGGGCTGTTTTTTTGCTGGAAAATGCCGGTAATTTTTTCACGATTTTCAAAGAGCTTTTGCAGAATTTTCACAGCCGGACGATACACTCAAACTAGGGAAAGGCGGGCGCAGAGCGCCCGAAAAGGCCTCGGGCGAAAGAAACTGAGGCCGCCTTTTTTATGTTGCAGCCGTTGCCCGGCCGGGCGGCGGAACAAAAGGAGTGTGGCTTTTTTGATTCAAGTGGAGCATCTCACCAAGCGTTATGGCAGCCATCTTGCGGTGGATGACATCTCGTTTGAAGTGGAGGAGGGCATCGTGTATGGCTTGCTTGGCCCCAACGGCGCGGGCAAATCCACCACGATGAACATTCTGACCGGTTATCTTTCCGCCACCAGCGGCGCGGTGGCCATCGATGGGCACGACATTCTGGAGGAGGCCAGCGCGGCGAAGGCCTGTGTGGGCTATCTGCCGGAGCAGCCGCCCCTGTATGTGGATATGACGCCCCGGGAGTATCTGATGTTTGTGGCCGAACTGAAAAAGGTGAAGCGGGCCGAGCGCGCTGCTCAGGTGGAGCAAGCCATGGACCGTACCGGCCTGGCGGAGATGGAGCACCGGCTGATCAAGAATCTGTCCAAGGGCTACCGCCAGCGTGTGGGCCTGGCCGCTGCGCTGCTGGGCAGCCCCAAGGTCATCATTCTGGATGAGCCCACCGTGGGTCTGGACCCGGCTCAGGTGATCGAGATCCGCAGTCTGATCAAGGAGCTGGGCCGGGACCACACTGTGATCCTTTCCAGTCATATCCTCAGCGAGGTGAGCACCCTGTGCGACAAGGTGCTGATCATTGCCAAGGGCAAGCTGGTGGCGCAGGGCACCCCTGAGGAGCTGGCCCAGCGGCTCACCGCCGGTTCTTCTTTGAATATTACCGCTTTGGGCGAGGCGGAGGCAGTGAAGAATGCGCTGCTCACCGTGCCCGGCGTGAGCAAGGTCCAGATCACCGGCCAGCAGAATGGCGAGACCAGCGCCACCGTGCAGATGCCTCAGGGCGAGGACCTGCGTGCAGCGGTCAGCGCCGCACTGGCAGCGGCCGGATGCCCGGTTCTGGGCCTGACCACCGCCTCCATGAGCCTGGAGGACGTGTTCCTGCAGCTTACCGCACAGGCGGGTGACGAGGAGGCACAGGAGGTCCTGGAGAACCAGGAGGAAGCGCTCCTGCGTCCGGAGGACCTGGAATTTGTGCAGGATGCGGTGGAGGGCACCGCGCAGCCTGACGAGGAAGAAATCGAGCAGGAGGATGCGTCCGCCCAGGCGGAAGAAGAGGAGGCGGACAAGCAATGATCGCTATTTTCAAACGGGAATTCAAGAGCTATTACAGCGGCATGATGGGCTGGCTGCTCACGGGTGTGATGCTTCTGTTCGGCGGTTTGTATTTTACCGCAGCCAATCTGCAGGGCGGCTACACCAACTATGCCATCTCGCTCTACAGCTTCGTGATCGTGCTGCTGATCTTCATCCCGCTGCTGTGCATGCGCAGCTTTGCGGAGGAAAAGCGCAGCAAGACCGACCAGCTGCTGCTCACCAGCCCGGTGAGCGTGAGCGGCATCGTGCTGGGCAAATATCTGGCGCTGCTGGCCATGTTTGCGGTGCCAGTGGCCGTCTTCTGCCTCTACCCGCTGGTTATGCTGCTGCTGGGCGGCGTGGACCTGATGGCCAGCTACGCGGGCATTCTGGGCTATTTCTTCATGGGCGCGGCCTGCATTGCCGTGTGCATGTATCTTTCCACCCTCACCGAGAACCAGATCATCGCGGCGCTGTCCGGCTTTGGCGTGCTGCTGGTGGCCTATCTGCTGCCCAGCATCCAGACCCTGTTCACCGCCGGCAGCGGCCTTGCCATGGCCGCCTTTGTGGTGATTCTGCTGGCGGTGAGTGTGGTTGTGGGTCTGCGCAGCCGCACCCTGACTCTGGGTGCCGGTGTGTTCCTGGTGGGCTTTGTGCTGCTGACCATCCTGTTCAACACCAAGAGCGCCGCGCTTACCAGTGCCTTCACCAGCGTGCTGGGTGCGCTGGCTCTGTTCGAGCCCTTCCTGGAATTCGTGAACGGGCTGTTC
>NZ_JAGHKE010000100.1:0-7789 GCF_017889395.1 Allofournierella sp.
CAGCGGGCCGGGCTTTCGGTGGAGGACCTGCTGCGCCTGTTCCGGGAGAACGCGGGCAAGCAGCTGGACGACGACCGCATCCTGCTTTCCGGCGAATAAACAAAACAGAAAATCCCCCTGGAATCTTGGATTCCAGGGGGATTTTTGTTGGAAACGATCAGGGCTCGTAGCCCTCCAGCGTGGCCTTGACGGAATCGCCGAAGCCGGAGGAGTAGACCACCGAGCCGTCCTTTGTCATCCACATGGCCTCCACACCGTCCAGGCTTTCCACCAGCGCCTGCCCGTCCTCCAGCGACAGGCAGAACAGGCCGGTGGACAAACAGTCGCCCAGGCCGGAATCCGGCACCAGCACCGCCACGGCGGAGAAGTGGTCCGCAGGCATCAGAGTGTCCGGGTCGATGATGTGGTTGTAGCGCTTGCCGTCCACCTCATAGAAGCGCTGGTAGTCGCCGCTGGTCACCAGCGCCATGTCCTCCATGTAAACGGACACCAGATAGGGCGCATCGTTCACCACCTGACCGGCCAGCTCTGCCGAGGCCCAGGGATCCTGAATGCCGGCGGTCCACCGGCTGCCGTCCGGCTTATGGCCGATGGTGCGCACGTTGCCGCCCACGCTCAGAATGGCGCTGGAAAGGCCGCGCTCCTCGGCGGCCCGGGCTACCATTTCCACCGCGTAGCCCTTGCCCACGCTGCCCACGTCCAGCTGCAGCTGATCGTCGGCAAAGTAGACGGTGCCGGCCTCTTCATCCAGCACCAGATCGTCGATGCTGCAATGCTCGCTGGCAGCGGTCAGCTGCTCCATGGGGGGCAGCTGGGCGCTGTCCGGGTCGTTGAGGCCCGCTTCCCGGTAGTCGTGCCAGATGCTCAGCACCGCGCCGAAGGCAACGTTCATTTTGCCGCTGGTGGTCTTGTACATCTCTTTGGATTCCACCAGCAGGTCCATGATCCGCTGATCCACCGCCACAGGCCTCTGCGCGGCGCTGCGGTTCAGGTCATACAGGTTGGTCACGCCCTCGTAGTGGTTGTAGATATCGTACAGCTGGTGGTATTCGGCCAGATCCTGATGCAAAGCGTCCATCTGTCGGTCCCATTCCTCCTCGCTGGGGGCGTAGCCGATCACGGTGGTCACGGTGTCGAACACATCATACCAGCTGGCGGTGTATTTCTCCCAGCCGGCCATGGCTGGGTCGGCGCTGGTCGAGGCAGTCTGAGAGACGGAAACAGACGAGGAAGCGGGGCTGCCGCAGCCGGCCAGTGAAGCGGCCAGCAGCACGGCGGCACAGCCCGCGCAGAGAAGGCGTTTTACCATAAGCAACAAAGATCCTCCGTGTGAAGATTCGGGCTGTGCGCCGAAGGGCGTGCCCGGATAGAAAAAACAGAAAACGGCCAGACCGCCGGGGCCTGGCCGTTTTTTCATTTTAACAGATCACGCCGTGATGCGCAAGCTGCTGATCAGGCCAGAGCCTTGGCAACAGCGTTGTTGAACTCGCGAACGTCCATGGTGCAGGAAGCAGCGATGTCGGCGTCGGTGGGACCATTGTGGCCCTCAGCGTTGGTCTCAACAGCAGCCACGTCGGCAGCGGTCTTGCCAACCAGCCAAGCAGCGTAGGCGTTGGCCTGCTCGTACCACTCCTTCTTGATCTCAGAAGCGATGGTCATGCCGTAGTCTTCCTTCTGGGTCTGCTTGGGAACGATGGTCTCGTCCTTAGCGGTCACAACACCCTCTTCGGTGGTGTTGAACTTGGCCTGGGTGCAATCCCAGATGCTGCTGGTGATCTTGCCGTCAGCGTCGGTGGTCACAGCGGCGTAGGTGGTATCGGTCTGAACCAGGCCCTCGCCCTCGTTGTCAGCGGGCTGAACAGCGGAAGAGCTGAACTCGGTGGACAGACCCAGAGCCAGGGTGTCGTCAGCGGAAGCGCCCAGAACCTGAGCGTTCTCGGTAGCCTGAGCAATGGCCTCGATGAAATCGGTCACGCCCATGGTGCAGGAAGCAGCGATGTCGGCGTCAACAGGGCCGTTGTGAGCATCGGGATTGGTCTCGATGGCGCGAACTTCCTCAGCGGTCATGCCAACCACGTACTCAGCGAAGGCGTTGGCCTGCTCGTACCACTCTTTGCCGATGGGGGAAGCGCCCTTCATGTTGTAGTCTTCCTTCAGCTCCTGCTTGGACTTGAAGGTAGCGGAGGTGTCGAAGGAGCCGTCATTCTTAACAGCAACCTTGTTCTGGGCAACATCCAGCTTGCAGCTGATGATCTTGCCGTCCTCGCCAACCAGAACGGCGGCGGCGGTGCTGTCAACCTGAGCCTTGCCGTCAGCGTCGGCGTCAGCGTCGGAAACGCTGGTGCTGGAAACGATGGCCATACCGGTCTTCACGCCAGCCTCGGTAGCAGCAGCCTCAGAGGAAGCAGCCTCGGAGGAAGCGGCCTCAGAAGAAGTAGCAGTGGAAGAAGCGGTGGAAGTGGAAGTAGCGGTGCTGGAAGCGCCGCCGCAGGCTACCAGGCTGAAAGCCAGGCAGGCAGCCATGACCAAAGCAATAGCTTTTTTCATGATGTTGTTACTCCTCTCGATAATAAAATCGCACAAACATATCCCATCTGCACAAGGATGGGAAACAGCTTTATTATAGTTTCCTGATAGATGTTTGTCAATGTAAAAGGGCGCTGTAAAAAATGACAGTTTGGTTGCAAAATGCATAAAATCATGCGCATTTTACATAAAATATAAGATTATTGCTCTTTTTGTGCAGCTTTTGCGGCGACACGGGCGGCAAAGGCCTCCCGCTCCTGCTCAAGCTCCGCCAGCAGAGCCGCCAGGGTCCAGCTCTGGTTGGTGGGGGTGACCATGGCCTTCAGGGGGATGGAAACGCCACCGGCCCGCAGCCGGTTCAAAAAGGAATCCAGCTGGGCACGGTCCAGCCCGTTCATGATGAGGGCGGCGGGGTAGTTTGCTTCAATGGCGGGGGCGCTGGCAGAACCGGGGCCGCCGCACAGGCTTGCAATGGTGCGGCCGGTATCGGCGGGGGTCACCGGGGTCAGGGCCAGGCCCTCGGCCCGGCAGGCATCGGCCAGAGCGGCAAAACCGGGTTCGGTGTCGGGGTAGTTCCATACCAGCGCACAGGGCGCCAGCGGACGGATGCGTGCTTTCATGAAAGGCTCCTTTCGCCTCCGGGGAGGCTTCAACCATAGTTTGTGTGGGTTGCGGGTCGTTTATGCCGGGCGGGTCAGTTCACTTCCTTGCCGAAGAAGGCGGCTTCGCGGGTGATATCCTGCATCAGGGCGTCGAACTGGGGGCAGGTCAGGCTCTGGGCGCCGTCACACTTGGCCCGGGCCGGGTCGTTGTGCACCTCGATCATCAAACCGTCCGCACCGGCGGCCACCGCGGCCTTGGCCAGCGGCTCCACCATCCAGTTGATGCCCGCCGCATGGCTGGGGTCGATGACCACCGGCAGATGGCTCATGTGCTTGAGCATGGGCACAGCGGAGATGTCCAGGGTGTTGCGCATGCTGTTCTCGAAGGTGCGGATGCCCCGCTCGCACAGAATCACCTGCTCGCAGCCCTCGGCCATGATGTACTCGGCGCTCATCACGAACTCCTCCAGCGTGGCGGAAAGGCCCCGCTTGAGCAGCACCGGCTTGCCCATGCGGCCCACTGCTTTGAGCAGCTCGAAGTTCTGCATGTTCCGAGCGCCCACCTGAATCAGGTCCACGTCCTCAAACAGGGGGATGTGCTCGTTGTTCATGATCTCGGTCACGATGGGCATGCCGGTTTTGGCACGGGCGTGACGCAGCAGCTCCAGGCCCTCGGCCCGCATGCCCTGGAAGGAGTAGGGGGAGGTGCGGGGCTTGAAGGCACCGCCGCGCAACAGGCTCGCGCCGCTTTTCTGAACCTCACCGGCCACCAGGCAGATCTGCTCCTCGCTTTCCACGCTGCAGGGCCCGGCGATCACCGCGAAGTGTCTGCCGCCGATTTTTGTGTTGCCGATCTGGACAACGGTGTCCTGGGGGTGGAACTTGCGGTTGGCCTTTTTGTAGGGCTCCGAGATGCGGCGCACCTGGTCCACTGCCGGGTTGGCCAGCACCCAGCTCTCGGCCACGGCCTTGGTGTCGCCCACCAGGCCCAGAATGTGCTCCTGCTCACCCAGGCTTTCGTGGATGGAAAGGCCCATGGCCTCCAGCTCGGCGCGCAGCGCGCGCACCGCGGATTCGTTTGCGTCCTTTTTCAAAATGATGATCATGTCAAACACTCCTCTATGTAAGATGAAAGGGGCAGGCCCGCAAAGAAAAAAGCCGGGGACCTGCTTGCTGCAAGCCCCCGGCTGGGTCGTACCGGCAAAACCGATGCGAGGCGCGTTATACCGCCCGGGAATGTTCACAGCAAACCAAGACCTTGCCATAAAAAGCAAAGCCATAATAATAGTTTGCGGTAAACAGTCGAGCCATGAGAAAATATCCTCGCATTTGGTTAAGTTAGGCCTAGCATACCACCGGGAAAAGCGGTTGTCAAGAAAAAATTTATCCGGCTAAATCGGCATGGGGCGGTTGCGGGAAAAAAGCGAACGCATTATAATAGGTGAAAACAAGGGCGATCCCGCATCATTCCGGGCGGTATTGCCCAAGAGCCAAAAGGAGGCATGAGCCATGGCAGCCAAGCAGACCAAGACCAACGCCATGCGCAAGCTGGAAACCGAGAAGGTGGCCTACACCTTCCATGAATACAACCACGAGGACGGCGCCATCGACGGGGTGTCGGTGGCAAACAAGCTGGGGCAGGACCCGGCCCGGGTGTTCAAGACGCTGGTCACCCAGGGGGCGAGCAAGAATTTTTATGTGTTTGTGATCCCGGTGGCCGCCGAGCTGGACCTGAAAAAGGCCGCGAAGGCGGTGGGGGAGAAGAGCGTGGCCATGCTGCACGTGGCGGACCTGCTCAAGACCACCGGCTACATCCGGGGCGGCTGCAGCCCGGTGGGCATGAAAAAGCAGTTCGTCACCGTGATCGACGCTTCCGCCCAGGACAAGCCCACCGTGATGGTGAGCGCCGGGCGTATCGGCGCGCAGGTGGAGCTGGCCCCTGCCGACCTGGCCCGGGTGACCAAAGCCCGCTTTGAAAGTATTACATTTGCGTGAAAATAATACAGCATAAGTAATACTACGACGGTTGACAATTGGTAAATACGCCAAAAAACAATGGGGAATATTCAACAACCCGGCGAAACTTCTGAAAATGGAATCACGGGGTGCAAAGCGGTTGCATTTTGTCGGCCGGGCCTGCTAAACTAGGATTGTAAAATTCTTGTTAGGGGGTGCACCCATGAAGCGCGGATTCATTGAGATGAAGGGTTACAAAGCCGGTTTTGCAGCGCTGTTTGGGGAGAAAAGCACCCATAACGCAATCCTTGCCGAATAAAGGGCCGTAGTGCATGCGCACTGCGGTCTTTTTCGTTGGCGTTTCATCTGGGAGGGTTTCAAAACATGGAACAGAAAAAAGTAGCGATCCTGATGGGCAGCGACAGCGACTGGCCGGTGGTCAAGGCCGCCGCAGCCGAGCTCAAGCGCCTGGGCATCCCCTGCGAGGCGCACATCCTCAGCGCCCACCGCACCCCGGCGGCTGCCGCTGAATTTGCCAAAAACGCCCGTGCCGCGGGCTTCGGCGCCATCATCTGCGCCGCGGGCATGGCCGCCCACCTGGCGGGCGCCATCGCCGCCAACACCACCCTGCCGGTGATCGGCATTCCCATGAAGGGCGGCGCGGTGGACGGTCTGGACGCGCTGCTGGCCACGGTACAGATGCCCAGCGGTATCCCGGTGGCCACCGTTGCCCTGAACGGCGCCAAGAACGCCGCCATCCTGGCCGCCCAGATGCTGGCCATCACCGACGAGGCCCTGGCCGCCAAGCTGGACGCCGACCGGGCCGCCATGGCCGAGCAGATCGCCGCCAAGGAAGAGAAGCTGCAGGCCGAGCTGGCCACGCTGTAAGGCGGAGCAATCCAAACAAAGCTTTTATTATTTAATTTTTATTGATGATATCAAAAGGAGCAGAGAACCATGAACAAGCTGGAGCAGTTGTACGAAGGTAAAGCCAAGAAAGTATTCGCCACCGAGGACCCCAACCTGGTCATCGTGGATTACAAGGACGACGCCACCGCAGGCGACGGCGCCAAGAAGGGCACCATCCGCGGCAAGGGCGTTGTGAACAACAAGCTCTCCAACAACCTGATGAAGATGCTGGCCGAGCAGGGCGTGCCCACCCACTTTGTGGAGGAGCTGAGCGACCGTGAGACCCTGGTGAAGAAGGTCTCCATCGTTCCTCTGGAGGTCATCGTGCGCAACGTGGCCGCCGGCAGCTTCTCCAAGCGCTACGGCGTGGAAGAGGGCACCATCTTCAAGGCTCCCACCCTGGAGTTCAGCTACAAGAACGACGATCTGCACGATCCCCTGATCAACCACTACCATGCTCTGGCTCTGGAGCTGGCCACCCAGGAAGAGATCGACACCATCTCCGCTTACGCCTTCAAGGTGAACGAGATCCTGAGCAAGTACCTGCTGCAGTTCAACATCCGCCTGATCGACTTCAAGCTGGAGTTCGGCCGTCTGGCCGACGGCACCATCGTGCTGGCCGACGAGATCAGCCCCGACACCTGCCGTTTCTGGGACGCCACCACCGGCGCTCACCTGGACAAGGACCTGTTCCGCCGCGATCTGGGCGGTGAGGAAGAGGCTTACCAGGAAGTAATGAAGCGCCTGCTGGGCTAATAGAAAGGAATGCGGCCGATGTTCGATTACCTGGAAAGCAAGATCCACGATGAATGCGGCGTGTTCGCCGTTTACAGCCGCGACGAGGACATGGACGTGGTGGCCGATACCTACTACGGCCTGTACGCGCTGCAGCACCGCGGTCAGGAGAGCTGCGGCATCGCCGTGAATGAGGACGGCGTGATCCGCAGCCATAAAGACCTGGGGCTGGTGAACGAGGTGTTCACCCCCGAGGTGATCCGCCGCCTGGGCAAGGGCCAGATGGCTCTGGGCCACTGCCGCTACGCCCCCTACAAGGACCGCACCCGGTCCAGCAGCCAGCCCATGCTGGTGCGCCACATCAAGGGCACCATGGCTCTGGCCTTCAACGGTCAGCTCACCAATGCGGTGGAGCTGCGGGAGGAGCTGGAGCTGAAGGGCGGCATCTTCCACACCACCAGCGACATTGAGGTCATCGCCTACGCCATCACCCGTGCCCGGCTGAACGCCGGCAGCATTCAGGAGGCGGTGGAGAAGGCGGTGGACCGGCTCACCGGCGCTTACTCCCTGGTGGTCATGAGCCCCCGCAAGATCGTGGCGGCCCGTGACCCGCAGGGCATCCGCCCCCTGTGCCTGGGCAAGATCGGCAACAGCGACGTGATCGCCAGCGAGAGCTGCGCCATCCACGCCGCGGGCGGCGAATTCGTGCGGGACATCGCCCCCGGCGAGATCGTGGTCATCAACGAGGAGGGCGTGCACAGCATCGCCCACGCCTGCGGCCAGAAGACCGGCCTGTGCGTGTTCGAGTATGTGTACTTCGCCCGGCCCGACTCCGTGATCGACGGCGCTTCCGTCCACCGTGCCCGCCGCCGTGCGGGCGCCTTCCTGGCACTGGAGCATCCGGTGCAGGCGGACGTGGTCATCGGCGCGCCGGACTCCGGCCTGGACGCTGCCCTGGGCTACGCCCAGCAGAGCGGCATCCCCTACGGCATCGGCTTTTTGAAGAACAAATACATCGGGCGCACCTTCATCCAGCCCAGCCAGAAGCTGCGGGAGAACAC
>NZ_JAGHKE010000101.1:0-14714 GCF_017889395.1 Allofournierella sp.
GGCCAAATACGCTGCCTTCAGCCGGGCGAAGAATACCGCCATCTGCAACGCCTTTATGGAGGTGGTGGCCGCGGCGGGCTATCTGCCCATGTTCTACAGCTACACCAGCTTTGTGAACAGCTACATGGACATGGCGGCCCTCGATCCGTACGAGGGGTTGTGGATCGCCAACTACACTGGCAAAATCGGGGTGGACAACGCCGCCGTCTGGCAGCACTCCAGCAGCGGGTCGGTGCCCGGCGTTGCGGGCCGGTGCGATCTGAACCGGATGTACTGTGACCTGCCCCGCATCGTGCGGGAGCGCTGCACCCCCGGCGCGGCGGAATTTGTGCCCCTTTCCGGCAAGCAGCTGGAGGTGTTCGATGCCGGCCGCTGCGAATACTTCACCGCGCCGGACATCAACGCGGTGGTGCTGAACCCGGACGGAAAAACAGACAAGCTGCCGGAGGGTACTTATCCGGTTCTTACTCTGGCGGATGGTCTGGTGGACGGCTACCCCATGGTGCAGCTTGCGTACAAGGGCGAAACCGTGACTACTGTAAGGGGCTGGGCTTTTCAGCGGAGTTTATCTGGTGAGGAGGATGAATATGAATGAATGGAATGTGGTCGGGGTGCTGGTGGTGGTGGCCGGGTTGTTTTTGTCGGTGGGGGCGCCGGTGATTCGGCTGAACAGCACCCTCACCAAGCTTTCCACCCTGGTGGAGGGGCTGCAGGACCGGCAGGCCCGTCAGGAGCGGGACAACACCGACAGCCACCGCCGCCTGTGGAAGCACAACGACGGGCAGGACGCTGCCCTCAACGACCACGAAACACGAATCACGATTCTGGAGCGAAAGGAAGGAACAAGATGAAGAAGATCAACTGGATGGTACGCATTCAAAACAAGGCCTTCTGGCTGAGCCTGATCCCGGCGGTGCTGCTGCTGGTTCAGGTGGTGGCGGCGGTGTTTGGCTACCAGCTGGATCTGGGCGAGCTGGGCAACCGGCTGCTGGCGGTGGTGAACGCCCTGTTTGCGGTGCTGGCGGTGCTGGGCGTGATCACCGACCCCACCACCAGCGGCGTGTGCGACAGCGACAACGTGCTGTGCGCGAGCAAGGCTGCCCCGGACGGCACCGGGGACTCTGACGCGAAAAAACAATAAGACAAAGCCGCGCCGGGCCCCGGAAGCTGCCGGGGCCCGGCCTTTTTCGCGGATTTGCGCGGCTGGCTTTGATATGGTATAATACTAAAATATTGTGATTTTAAGGGGGAGAATCCCATGGAAAGCCTCACCGCGCTTGTGAGCGCGTGCAGCAATTTTATCTGGGGCGTGCCGATGCTGGTCATGCTGTTCGGCACCCATCTGTTTCTGACCGTCCGGCTGCGTCTGGTGCAGCGGCATATTCCCAAGGCCATCCGGCTGAGCCTTTCGCCGGATGAGGGCAGTCAGGGCGAGATCAGCCAGTTCGGCGCGCTTGCCACCGCGCTGGCGGCAACCATCGGCACCGGCAACATCATCGGCGTGTCCACCGCCATCGCCCTGGGCGGCCCGGGCGCGGTGCTCTGGTGCTGGCTCACCGGCGTGTTCGGCATCGCCACCAAGTACGGCGAGGCCCTGCTGGCGGTGAAGTACCGCACCCGGGGCAAGACCGGCGCCATCGTGGGCGGGCCCATGTACACCATCGAGCGGGGCCTTGGCTGGAAATGGCTGGCGGTGATCTTCGCCGCCTTCACGGTGCTGGCCACCTTCGGTGCGGGCTGCACCGTGCAGAGCCACGCCATCACCGACGTGATTCACACCACCTTCGGGGTGGCTCCCGCTCTTTCCGGTCTGGTGGTCACCGCCATCACCGCCGTAGTGATCCTGGGCGGCGTCAAGGCCATTGCCAAGGTGTGCGAAAAGCTGGTGCCCTTTATGAGCCTGTTCTACATTCTGGGCTGCATCGCCATTCTGGTGCTGAACGCTCCCTATCTGGGCGAGGCGCTGGTGCTGATCGTGAAAAGCGCCTTCGGCTTCCAGCAGATCGCCGGCGGCTTCGTGGGCGGCGTCATGATGGCCGCCTGCCGCTACGGCATGGCCCGGGGTCTGTTCTCCAACGAGTCTGGCCTGGGTACCGCGCCCATCGCGGCGGCCACTGCCCAGACCAAAAACCCGGTGCGCCAGGCGCTGGTCTCCATGACTGGCACCTTCTGGGACACCGTGATCGTCTGCGCCATGACCGGCATCGTGGTTGTGAGCAGCATGGTCAAGCAGCCGGAGCTGTATCAGGGCGCGAATGACGACGCCATGACCCGCCTGGCCTTTGCCAACCTGCCCGCCGGTCAGATCGTGCTGGCGCTGGCCCTTTCGGTGTTTGCCTTCACCACCATTCTGGGCTGGAGCTATTACGGCGAGCGCTGCGTGGAATACCTGTTCGGGCCGAAGGGCATCCCGGTGTACCGGCTGGTGTTCCTGGTGGTGCTGTTCATCGGCGCGGTGGCCAACCTGGATCTGGTCTGGAGCTTCGCGGACCTGATGAACGGCCTGATGGCCTTCCCCAACCTGATTTCGGTGCTGCTGCTCAGCGGGGTGATCGTGGCCGAGACCCGGCACTATCTGTGGGAAGACCGGCTGGACGAGCAGTCGGAAACCATTGATTGATGGTCCACGCCGCTGCATAAATATGCTATAATAAAGGCCGGGTTCCCATGGAGCCCGGTCTTTGATTGCAGGAGGGATACATCGTGAATCTGTGGGGGCATTTCTGCACCATCAATCACCACAAATGGCTGGTGATGAAGCACTGCTTCCGGCTGGGGCTTTACTGGCGGGGGCTGACCCATGACCTTTCCAAATATTCGCCCAGTGAATTCTGGCCCGGGGTGAAATATTATCAGGGCAACCGCAGCCCCAACGACGCCCAGCGTCAGGCCGAGGGCTGCAGCACCGCCTGGCTGCACCACAAGGGGCGCAACCGGCACCATCTGGAATACTGGATCGACTACGACCCGGCGGGCACCGGCAAGCTGATCGGCAACAAGATGCCGCTGCAGTTTGTGGCCGAGATGTTCTGCGACCGGGTGGCCGCCAGCAAGGTGTATCAGGGCAAGAACTACACCGATGCCTCCCCCTGGGAATATTACGACCGGGGCCGGGACCATTACATTCTCCACCCGGAGACGCGAAAGCTGTTGGAATACATGCTCATCACCCTGCGGGACAAGGGCGAGGACGAGGCCTTCCGGGTGCTGAAGAAGGAGGTGCTGGGCCGATGAAAAACGTGATGCAATGGCTGAAAGGCGAGCCGGTGCTGGTCATCTCGGCGGTGCTGGCGCTGGCCTCCTGTCTGGTGATTCCGCCGGACGCGGCATACCTGGGCTATGTGGACGGCCGGGTGCTGGCCCTGCTCTACTGCCTGATGGCCGTGGTGGCGGGCATGGAGCAGGCCGGGGCCTTCCGGCGGATGGCATCGGCGCTGGTCAAACGCAGCGGCAGCGGCAAGGGGCTGTGCCTTGTGCTGGTGATGCTCTGCTTTTTCTCCTCCATGCTGGTCACCAACGATGTGGCCCTCATCACCTTTGTGCCCTTCGCGGTGCTGGTGCTGGCCGCCAGCGGCCAGGGCGGCCTGCTGCCCTGGGTGGTGAGCCTGCAGACGGTGGCGGCCAATCTGGGCAGCATGCTCACCCCGGTGGGCAACCCCCAGAACCTCTATCTCTACAGCCGCTACGGCTTTTCCGCGGGCGAGTTCTTCGCCCTCACCGTGCCCGCCACTCTGGCGAGCCTGGTGGTGCTGGTGGTGCTGTGCCTGCTCACCCCGGCCCGGCGGGTCACCCTGACCAGCCAGAACGAGGAAGGACCCATGACCGCCCGCCAGCGCGCCCAGCTGATTCTGTGCGGCGTGCTGTTCTGCGTCTGCCTTGCCTCGGTGTTCCATCTGCTGCCCTGGCCCGCGCTGCTGGTGGTGGTGATCGCGGCACTGGCGGTATTCGACCGTAAGCTGGTGCTGGGGGCGGACTTTGCGCTGCTGGTCACCTTCGTGTGCTTTTTCGTCTTCGCGGGCAACCTGGCCCGCATTCCGGCGCTGCAGAATTTCCTGGCCAGTGTGATGCAGGGACGGGAGATGCTGGTGGGCGCGGCGGCCAGCCAGGTCATCAGCAACGTGCCGGCGGCGGTGCTGCTCTCCGGCTTTACCGAGAACGGCGCGGGCCTGCTCATGGGTGTGGACCTGGGCGGTCTGGGCACCCCCATTGCCAGCCTGGCCAGCCTGATCAGCCTGAAGATCTATTCCAAGGCCCCGGGCGCAAACACCGGGCGGTATCTGCTGGTGTTCAGCGTGCTGAACTTCGGCCTGCTGGCGGTGCTTCTGGTGCTGGCCGGGTGCGGCATCCTGTAAATCAATTTTGCATGCAAAGCGGCGGAGGCTTTTGGCCTCCGCCGCTTTTTTGCGCCCGCAGGAGAAGCAGTTGACAAAAGGCAATCACAGGTTGACGGAATTCGGGCGGCGAATGGTGGACAGGCTCCGGCTTCATCGGGTATACTGGGTTCCAGCGAAACAAAAAGGAGTGGACGGTATGAGTCTGAACGAGGAGCTGGGCCAGCGGCTTCAGCAGCTGCGCAAAGCAAAGGGCTTTTCCCAGGAGGAGCTGGCGGACCGGGTGGGCGTGTCCCGGCAGGCGGTGTCCAAATGGGAGGGCGGCCAGACAGCGCCGGACCTGGAACGGCTGCTGGCGCTGAGCAAGCAGCTGGATGTCACCACCGATTATCTGTTGACCGGGCAGCACCCGGCAGCGCGGGAGCAGGGGCCGGACGCGGCGCTTTTCTCGGTGGTGGCCACCGGCAGCACCGTGGCGGGCCTTCTGGCAGCGACGATGCTCTGGTACGAAAAGCAGACCGCCATCGCCACCGCCATCGGCCTGCTGCTCATGGTGATGGGCTGCGTGGTCTATGCCATCGGCATGACGATGGGCGAGCCTGCCAGCCGTCCCCGGGCGAAGCGGCGGTTCTGGGCAGTGAACCTGTGGCTGCTGCCCTTCATCCCTTTGTCCCTGTTGTACAATAACCTGATGGGCGGCTTTGCCAGCGCACCCTATCCCATCCCGGTGAATTCTCTGGTGGCCTATGGCCTGTTCTGGGTGGTGTATCTGGGCGGCTGCGGCGCGCTGGAATGGCGGCTGCTGCGGGGCGCGAAACAGTAAAAAACAAACAAAAAACGAGCACCTGCGTTTTTCATGCAGGTGCTCGTTTGCGTTTGGATTATTCCTCCCGGGGCTCGTCCGCTTCGGCAGGGGGTTCGTCCGCTTCCGGCTTCAGCTCGGTGGCTTCCGCAGCCTCCACAGCTTCGGCAGGCTCAGCGGCTTCCGCCTTTGCGGCAGCGCTCTTTTGGGGCTTCGCGGCCTTCTTCGGCTGTTCTGCCGGGGCCTCCGGTGCGGGCTGTTCGCTCTCCGGCTGTGCAGCTTCGGGCGCGGGCTCGGCGGTCTCGGTCACAGGCTCCTCCGCTTCGGTCTTGGCCTTGGGAGCCGCCTTTTTGCGGGCCGGTGCCTTGCGGGCAGGCTTTTCGGGGGCCAGCTCCGGCTTGCCGTTGCGGGCGCAGTAGCAGCGCAGCAGCTCCTGGTAGAAGTCCACGGCCGGGGGCAGCGCCAGGATGGACAGGTTCTCGTTGGCCGCGTGGATGCTGGCGTACTGCTGCTTGTTGATCTCCAGCGGGGCAAAGCGCAGGGCGTTTTCCACCACACCCTCGTACATGTAGAACCGGGCATCGGTGCCGCCGGTCATGATGTAGGGGGCCACCCCGTAGCCGGGGTAGATCTTGCCCATGGTCTCCTCCAGCAGACGGAAGGCATCGCCCTTGAAGTCCACCTCGGCACAGGCCGGGTCGGCCTTCAGCACCTCGGTGTCCAGCCCGCACTTCTTGGCAGCGGCGCGGATGATCTCGATGCTCTCGTCGGTGCCCTGGTGAGGCATGCAGCGCATGTTGGCGGTGACCCAGGCCTGCTGGGGCAGCACGTTGTAGGCGGGGGAACCTTCGGCCATGGTGAAGGCGCAGGTGGTGCGCATCATTGCGCCTGCCAGCGGGTTCACACGGGGCAGCAGGAAGCAGAGCAGCGGCTCAAACAGCCACAGGTTGCCCAGCAGCATCCGCATGCCAAAGCTCATGTTGGGAGCCAGGCGCTGGAACATCTCCCGCAGGGTGGGGGAGAAGCGGGCCTGGAAGGGGCTGTGCCGGTCGGTCTTGCAGATGAACTTGGCCAGCTGCACCAGTGCGGTGTTGGGACCGGGAGCGCTGGCGTGGCCACCGGCGGCATTGGCGGTGAACTTCACATCCGCGTAGCCCTTTTCCACCACGCCCACCATGGCGTAGCGGCCCTTGACCCCGGCCATGGGGGAATCCATGATCATGCCGCCCTCGTCCAGCAGCAGGCCCAGATGGACCCCCTGCTCCTTGAGCCAGGCAGCAATGGCGGGCGCGCCGTCGCCGCCCCATTCCTCGGTGCAGCTGGAGGCCAGATACACGTCGCACTCGGGCTTCCAGCCCTGGGCCAGCAGCTCCTCTACCGCCTGCATGAAACAGAACAGGCTGCCCTTGGTGTCCACGGTGCCGCGGCCCCACACCGAGCCCTCGACGATCTCGCCGGAGAAGGGCGGGTACTTCCACTCACCCTGGGCGGGCACCACGTCGTGGTGGCTCATGATCAGGATGGGCGCGCCTGCGCCGCCGTCCAGACCGGGAATTTTATAGATCAGGCTGCCGTTGAGCACGGTGCGGGTGGCTGCCTTGTGCACCAGAGGAAACTGCTCCCGCAGCAGCTTGTGGAAGGCCTGGAACTTGCGGCGGCTTGCCTGGTCCTTTTCCGACACGGTCTCGCACTGCACCAGAGCCGACAGGGCCTCGGCGTACCGCTGGGCCCGTTCCAGATCGGAATCCGGGAACTGAGCGGTGGCGGCAGAGGTGGGCTTCATCTGAAGCGCACGGGCGGCAGCAACGCCCAGCAGAATCAAAAGAATAAGAATGAGAATAAGCACGATCCATAAAGCGATCATAAAAAGGCCTCCTTGATGGGGATATGGAAAACGCGCACAGCGGCGCGAAAGAATCTGTATATGGCTGGCAGGCATCTGCCCGCTATATTTCAGTATACCACAGACCAAAAGCTTCTGGCAAGGCGGAAGAAAACAAAGAAAAACCGGCGGCTGCCGTTCCCCGGGTGGGGGAATACGGCAGCCGCCGGTGCTGTTTGAAGCAAGCGTGCTAAACTTATTTCTGCTCCAGAGTCTTGCTGAAGCTGTCCTTCAGGGTCACGATGCGGCCGAACACGCCGGGATTCTTGGAATCCGGGGTGAAGTAGCCCATGCGCACGAACTGGAACTTCGGCTGGCCTCCAGCTTGGCGCCCTTCAGAATCTTCACGGAATCCGGGTTCAGGAAGTCCTTGTAGTCGCTGCCCTCGGGCAGCTCGCCCATGTTCTCCTGGGTGAACAGCTTGTCGTACAGGCGAACCTCAGCGTCCACCGCATGGGCGGCGCTCACCCAATGGATGGTGCCCTTCACCTTGCGGCCGTCCACCGGGTTGCCGTTGCCGGTCTCCAGGTCGGCGGTGCAGCGCAGCTCGACCACCTCGCCGTTTTCGTCCTTGATGACCTCGTTGCACTTCACGATGTAGGCGCCCATCAGGCGAACCTCGCCGTCCGGCTTCAGGCGCTGGAACTTCGGCGGGGGTACCTCGGCGAAGTCGCTCTTCTCGATGTACAGGCTGCCGGAGAAGGCCACCTTGCGGGTGGAGGAGTCGTTGGCGGCCTTGTTGGGGTTGTTGGGAATATCGAAGTATTCCACCTTGCCCTCGGGGTAGTTGGTGATGGTGAGCTTGATGGGCTCGGTCACGGCCATCCGGCGCAGAGCGGTGGTCTCCAGCTCGGTGCGGATGCAGTACTCCAGCAGGCGGTAGTCCACCAGGCTGTACACCTTGGAAACGCCGGCCTTCTTCACAAACTCAAAGATGCTGGAGGGGGTGTAGCCGCGGCGGCGCAGGCCGCACAGGGTGGGCATGCGGGGGTCGTCCCAGCCGTCCACGATCTCCTTTTCCACCAGCTCGCGCAGGTAGCGCTTGCTCATCACGGTGTTGGACACATTCAGGCGGGCGAACTCGCGCTGGATGGGGAAGGGACCCAGATGCAGGTTGTTGATGACCCACTCGTACAGGGGACGATGGTTCTCAAACTCCAGGCTGCACATGCTGTGGGTGATGCCCTCGATGGCGTCCTGGATGGGATGGGCAAAATCGTACAGGGGGTAGATGCACCAGGCATCGCCCTGACGGTGATGGTGGGCGCGCACGATGCGGTAGATGGCCGGGTCGCGCAGGTTCATGTTGGGGCTGGCCATGTCAATCTTGGCGCGCAGGGTACGGCTGCCGTCGGCGAATTCACCGGCACGCATGCGGCGGAACAGGTCCAGGTTCTCCTCCACGCTGCGGTTCCGCCAGGGGCTGGGCTTGCCGGGCTCGGTCAGGGTGCCCCGGTACTCCTGCATCTGCTCGCGGGTCAGGTCGCATACGTAGGCCTTGCCCTCCTTGATCAGCTGCTCAGCGTACTCGTAGCACTTCTCAAAGTAGTCGCTGCCGTAGTAGATGCCGCCGTTGGGCACAGCACCCAGCCAGCGCAGGTCCTCCTCGATGCTCTTCACGTACTCGTCGTCCTCGCGCACCGGGTTGGTGTCGTCGTAGCGCAGGTTGAACTTGCCGCCGTAGGCGTTGGCAATGCCCCAGTTGATCCAGATGGCCTTGGCGCTGCCGATGTGCAGGTAGCCGTTGGGCTCCGGCGGGAACCGGGTGTGAATTTCCGTTACGCGGCCCTCCGCCAGGTCCGCGTCGATGATCTCGGTGAGAAAATTGTTCGGCTTTTCCATAGCTGATTCTTCGCTCCTCTTATTTTGAAGGGGCCCGCAAAGGGGCCCCAAGCGCTCTATTCTCCCATTTTACAGGATTTTGCCCCGCTTTGCAACACAGAAAGCAGGGCAGCAAAGGCAAACAGCCATTCAGATTCCGTCGCCGTGCAGGAACCGGCGCAGACCGGCCTCGTCCAGCGGCATGGTGTAGTAAAAGCCCTGCAGGTAATCCGCGCCCAGATCGACCAGCTGCTGGGCCTGCTGGCGGCTTTCCACGCCCTGAGCGATCACCAGCTTGCCGCAGTCGTGCACGAAGTCGATCAGGTGGGCCAGCAGCCGGGGGTCCCGGGAAAGGCAGATGCGCATCACGTAGCGGTCCAGCTTCACGGCTCCCGCCTCCGGCAGGTCCAGAATGCGGGTCAGGTTGGAATGGCCCGCGCCGAAGTCGTCCACCGTGATGGCGGCTCCTGCGTCGAACAGCTGGCGGATCAGCCGGGGAACCCCGTCGTTCCGGCGCAGGCTGCGGCTCTCGGTGAGCTCAAAGGCCAGCCGGGAGCAGGGCACGCCCTTCTCCCGGGCCATGCGGATGAACCGGTCCGCCAGGTCCGGCTCCGCCAGCTGCAGCGGGCTCAGGTTGATGCTCACCCGCTCCACCCGGCTGAACAGCTCCGGGTCGGCAGCCATGGCCGCCAGCAGCGAATCGAAGATCACCTCGCCCATCCGCTCGGTCAGGCCGCAGCGCTCGGCAATGGGCACAAAGGCATCCGGGCCCAGCAGGCCCAGCTGCTCGTCGTCGATGCGGGGCAGCACCTCCAGCTGCACCGGCTTTCCGGTGCGGGCGTTCAGCACCGGCAGATAGCGCAGTGCAAAGCGCCCCCGCTCCAGCGCACCGGTCAAAGCGCGGCGCACCGCCAGAGTGCGCTGCAAGCGGGCCAGTGCCTGATCGTTCACCCACTGGGGAGCCGCATGGGACGGGCCGTCCGGCACGAACTTCTCCAGAAGGTCCAGCAGAAGCAGCGCCTGATCCAGGTCGGGCGCGCAGCGCAGGCCGTCCATCAGCAAGGCGGGCTGGGTCAGGGTAACGGTGGATTCCCCCAGCAGCCAGCCCTCGTTCAGCCCGGCGGCAAGCTCCGCCATCTGGCTGCTGAAGCCCTCCCGGCTGCCCCGGCTGAATACCACGAACCGGTCCGCCTGACTCAGAAAGAAGACGGTGCACCGGGGCAGCGCAGCCCGCAGCCGTGCTGCGGCCGGAGCCATCCAGGCGGTGGACTGGGCTGCACCCGCGTCGTTGGCGGGGGCGATGCGCAGAAAGGCCAGATTATAAGGCTTGCGGAACTGGTAGCAGTCCCACAGGGTGTCCACCAGGGCCCGGTAGTTGGGGCAGCGGCTGGCGGTGTGGATCTGATTGCCCGGCAGCGGTGCGCCCAGCGCGGCGGGCAGCAGGGACAGCGCCACGAAAAACCAGAACAGCCGCACGCGGCCCACAGCCAGCTGCAGCGGCATGGCAGTCAGAACGAGTCCGGCCATGCAGGCGGCGCAGCGGCGGCCGGAGCCCGGCCGCGCCCCGCGCAGCCAGAAGCAGGCAAAGACCAGCAGCAGCCACCAGATCGCCAGCATGGGCAGATAGAGCGGACCATCGGCAAAGCCGCCGCTGAGCGCGGGCCGGTACAGCAGCCCCAGCCAGGGGCTCAGCAGGGCGGCGGCGGTTCCGGCAAAGCACACCACACCGGTCAGCTGCATCATCCGGCGCAGCCGAGGACCGGGCGCCTTGGCTAGGAACAGGATGCCCAGCACAAAACAGGCGAAAAACAGATATTGGCTGATCAGCCAGACCACCAGCAGCAGGTGGGCCACCCATCCGGGCACCCAGGACCAGGCCCCGGCGCGTACCGGAGTGGCCAGTACATCCAGCGCGGTGGCGGTCATGGCGCTGGCGAACAGCCGGTGCAAAGCGGTGCGGGTGAGGGTGTGAGCCCCCTGCCGCAGCAGGCAGATCAGGGCCAGCGCGGCCAGAAATACAAATCCGGCCATCTGAAAATAGATGTTGTAATGTACGAACGGTTCCATGGCATACCTCCCGGGCTCAAAGCTTCCGCAGGCTGCGGGTGGATACCCAGCAGCCCCGGTTGCGCTTGGCGGTATAGAGGGCCACGTCCGCCTGCTGATAGGCCTGGTTCAGCGGTTCGGCGGCGGGGTCAAACAGGTGCACACCCACGCTCACGCCCACCGGAACACCCAACTCCAGCTTGCTGGCAAGGGCAGGCAGCCGGTCGCAGATGCGCCCGGCCAGTGCCTCGGCCTGGGCCCAGTCCGCGCCGGGCAGCAGCACAAGGAACTCGTCGCCGCCCAGCCGCACCGGCATGCCGGGGGCGGGGGCCAGCTGCTCCAGCAGCCGTGCCACCTCCCGCAGCAGAACATCGCCCACGGGATGGCCCAGCATGTCGTTCACTTCCTTGAAGTGGTCCAGGTCCATCATCAAAAGGGCGGCGGTTTTGGGCGGGTCGGGCTGGGCCAGCAGTTCGTTTACCCGCACCCGCAGCCCACGCCGGTTGAACAGGTCGGTCAGTGGGTCCCGGTTGGCCCGCTGGCGCAGTTCGTCCTCCCGGCGGCGCTCCTCGGTGATGTCCTCAAAGGTCACAATGGCATGGCTGGGGGCCTGACCCGGTATGAGCACGGCGGTCAGGGTCACCCGGGTCCAGCGGTATTCACTCTGGCCCGGCCAGCGCACCAGAAAATCGCCCTGCACCGGTTCCTGCGTCTGGCGGATCTGATGAAACAGAGCCAGAAAGCCGGTGGAATGCTGGGGGGCCACCGTTCCGTTCTGCACCAGCAGGGCAGGTTCGGTGGGCGCAGAGGCTTTTTCGCCGGGCCGGGGCTCGGCGCAGGAAGCCATGGTATGATCGTGCAGGTCATAAATGAACAGGGTGATGGCGGTATGCTGCAGAGCCATGGCCAGCAGCTGGTTGCTGGTGCGCAGAGAGTCCTCGGCCCGCTGCACCTGGCCTTCCCGCTGCCGGTGGTAGACCGCCAGCAGCACCAGCATCACCACCGAGGCGGCAAGCATCTTCACCGCCATGAGCATCACCAGCCTGGTCTCCTGGGCATTGGTGGCCAGCAGGGCGCTCTGGGGCACATCCTGATACAGGTACCAGTTCTGGATGCCGGTGGGAACGCACAGCCAAGCCACCGCATCCTTATCGCTGCCGGCGGTGCCGAACTGCCCGGCTTCATTTTCGGGCAGGCTGCCCAGAATGTGGCCAACCTCGGTGTCCCAGAAGTTGTCGCTGTCCGTCAGCTGTCTTCGCAGATTGGGGCAGGCATAAACCAGCTTGCCGTCCGGCTGAAATACGGCCAGGCAGCTCTCGTCCGACAGGCCGTACAAGGTGAGCTCCTGTGCCAGCTGGTCCACCTCCAGCACCCCCAGCACGGCGCCGGTTACCGGCTGCTCGGGGCTTACACGCACCGGGACGTATACGTAGAACCGATCGTCCTTGTAAGTGCGGCTGGTGTATACGGCGGAATAGCCGCTCAGCCCTTGAAAGGCGCTGTCCAGAGCCTCTTCGCTGGACAGATCCAGCGAAAAACCCTGGGAGGAGATGGCCTGCTTATCCAGCGAGACAGCCCACATCTGGGCAAAGTCACTGCGCTGGAAGTATTCATCCAGCAGCTGGCGCACCTCGGCTTCGCTGCTGCCCTCGGGCAGACTGGCGATGGCGGTGGCCGCCCACTGCACATAACTCAGCTGCCGTTCCAGATAGCTTTCCAGTGTGACGATGCTGGAGCGGGCGGTGTTTTGCAGGGAATCCTGGCTGGAGGCGATGGTGTAGCGGTTGAGCTGCAGGGTGAAGTCCAGCGCGCTGAATACCAGGGTCACGAACAGCAGTGTAAGGCCCAGAAGGGCAAGGCGAAGCTGCCGGACGGTGTGCATCCAGCGGCGAAAAACGGACAAATGTTTCATCAGAAGATCACTCCTCTGGAGCAGAGCAGAGCGGCGGCGTTCCGGAACGGGCAAAGCCGCTTTGCCCAAACTTTGGCTTTTCTGGTTAAAATTATAGTAAAAAGCCGCCCGGTGCGCAAGCGTTAACCATACAATCCGCGCAGGAATTTTTCGGTTCGGGCCCGAAAAACGGTAAGAAATGCCAAAGTGAGCTGTAAACATTGACAGGAACAATGTACTGTGGTAATGTAAAATAGCGAATGCCCATGCGCGTACGCGTATTTAATAAGTAAACGAGCAGGGGTAAGGCGAGACCGCGCGCAAAAGAATACCGGCCCGCCGCCCGCGGCAGCGATGCTTCGGCGCGGGTCAAAAGCGAACGCTGCCCGCGCGGCGCCGCTCCTGGCTGAGGGCGGCCTGTTTGCGGGCTCGGATTTTTTTGTGCAGTATAAACGCAGGCAGCGAAGGGCAAAAAGGAGCGATGAGCGTGGAAAAACCACACAACAAAGCCGGTAAGGGGCGGCAGCTGATCCCTTTTCGACTGGAACACATGAGCAGCCCCGGTGAATTTGCAAAATATGCATTTTTGTTGAATCTGGGCCTGTTCCTCACTGCGGCGGGCATCCACCTGTTCAAGACCCCCAACCACTTCGCCATGGGCGGCACCAGCGGTGTGTCCATCATCATGGCCACCCTGTGGCCGGGCATGAACGTGGGCGGGGCGCTGTTCATCATCAACGGCATCCTGGTTGCGCTGGGCATCATCTTCCTGGGCGTGAAGACCATGGGCGTGACCATCTATTCCTCGTTTGCCCTGTCGGCCTTCGTGAGTCTGCTGGAGAAGATCTACCCCATGAGCGCCCCCTTCACCAATGACACGCTGCTGGAGCTGTGCTTCGCGGTGGCCCTGCCTGCCGCAGGCAGCGCCATTGTGTTCAACGTGGGGGCCTCCACCGGCGGCACCGACATTGTGGCCATGATCCTCTCCAAATACACCAGCATGGAGATCGGCCGCGCGCTGCTCATCTCGGACCTGGCCATCGCGGCCTGGGCGGGCGGGCTGTACGGCATCGCCACCGGCCTGTACTGTGTGCTGGGCACCTTTGCCAAGGCCTTCATGGTGGACAGCTTCATCGAGAGCCTGAACCAGCGCAAGGTGGTCACGGTGATCAGCAGCCACCCGGAGGACGTGAAAGCCTTCATTCTGGAAAAGCTGCACCGCAGCGCCACGGTCTATACCGCCGAGGGCGCCTATACCGGTCAGGCCGAGCAGGTGTTCACCACCGTGCTCACCCGCCGGCAGGCGGTGCTGCTGCGCAACCACCTGCGCCGGGTGGACCCCAAGGCCTTCCTCACCATCGTGAATTCCTCCGAGATCGTGGGCAAGGGCTTCCGGGCGCTGTGAGCAGAGCTTTGGCGCAACAATTCGTTCAAAATTGCGCGGTATGATATACACCGGAGCGCACCGCGCCGCTCCCATGCCGCCGGGGTGTTCTGCAGCCCCGGGCGGTCCGCATTGGTTTTTCGCGGGGGCGGGGCTCCCGTACAGCAAGAAGGAGTGTTTGATACATGCGGGTAGGCTTGGACATTGGTTCCACCACCATCAAGTGCGTCGTGCTGGATGAGCACGATCAGGTCATCTACGATACATACGAGCGCCACGGCAGTCACATCACCGAAAAGGCCGGGGAGCTGCTGGCACGGCTTGCCAAAGAGCAGGTGCCCGGCGGCAAGGCATATCTGGCCATTTCCGGTTCCGCGGGCATGGGCCTGGCGGACGGCTGCGGCGTACCCTTCGTGCAGGAGGTGTTCGCCACCCGGGTGGCCGCCAAGCGGCTGGCTCCCCAGGCGGACGTGGTCATCGAGCTGGGCGGCGAGGACGCCAAGATTCTGTTCCTCTCCGGCGGCACCGAGGTGCGCATGAACGGCAGCTGCGCAGGC
>NZ_JAGHKE010000102.1:0-8840 GCF_017889395.1 Allofournierella sp.
AAAGAAAAAGGAGCGGGAGAATATGCCCAACCAGAAAATTTTGATCGTGGACGATGACCAGAACATCTGCGAGCTGCTGCGTTTGTATCTGGCCAAGGAAGGCTACGAGACCCTGATCGCCCACGACGGCGAAAAGGCCCTGGAGCTGTTTGAACAGAACAAGCCCAACATGGTGCTTCTGGATGTGATGATGCCCCGGATGGACGGCTGGGAGGTCTGCCGCCGCATCCGCGCCCAGGGCAACACCCCCATCATTATGCTCACCGCCAAGGGCGAGACCTTCGACAAGGTGCTGGGCCTGGAGCTGGGCGCCGATGACTATGTGGTCAAGCCCTTTGATTCCAAAGAGGTGGTGGCCCGCATCAAGGCGGTGCTGCGCCGCTGCAATCCGGAGGAATCCGGCAAGGAGGGCGTGATCCAGTTCGAGAACCTCTCGCTGGACATGAGCCGCTACGAGCTGAAGGTGAAGGGCAAGGTGGTGGAGGCTCCCCCCAAGGAGCTGGAGCTGCTGGCCTATCTGGCCGGTCATCCCAACCGGGTGTTCACCCGGGACCAGCTGCTGGACGAGGTGTGGGGCTTCGAGTATTACGGCGACTCCCGTACCATCGATGTGCACATCAAGCGCCTGCGGGAAAAGCTGGAGGGCGCCAGCGAGCAGTGGAGCCTGAAGACCGTCTGGGGCGTGGGCTACAAGTTTGAAGCAAAGGATTGATCGCGCGTGAGAAAAAGCATCAGTTCCATGTATTTCAGCACCACCGCCATTCTGCTCATCGTGAGCACGGCGGTGATGGGCCTGATCCAGATGTATCTGGTGATGGGCTATTTCCAGGAGGACAAGCGCACCACCCTGAACGATGTGGTGCAGGTCACCGCCATGCAGGTGCAGGAGGATTCCCCCCTGCGCCGCCTGCTGGAGGATGAGAGTGCCCGCATCAGCGTGCAGGACCAGATGAAGCTGATCGGCCGCACCAGCAGCACCAACCTGCTGCTCACCGATGCCTCCGGTCAGGTGATGCTGTATACCCAGAACGAGGCCGAGCCGCTGGTGGGCAGCTGCGTGAGCGGGGATATCCTGCGCCAGGCCCAGGAGGAGGACGGCTTCTTTGAGACCGGCACCCTGGGCGGGCTGTACGGCGGCAAATACTACACCGTGGGCCGGGTCATGCGGGACGACACCGGCGCGGCCAGCGGCTATGTGTTCGCCTCGGCCAGCGCGGCCAGCCTGAATGTGTTCGTGAGCGACATGTTCTCCATCTTTGTGCTCAGCGCCGGTTTGCTGCTGCTGGCGGCAAGCCTGCTGGCCATCTTTGTGACCAACCGGCTCACCACCCCGCTGCGGCGCATCAGCGAGGCCGCCCGCAAGTTCGGCAGCGGCGATTTCAGCGTGCGCGTTCCGGTGGACGGCAACGACGAGGTGGCCCAGCTGGCGGTGACCTTCAACAACATGGCCCGCAATCTGGAGACCATCGACTCCTCCCGGGCCAGCTTCATGGGCAACATCGCCCACGAGCTGCGCACCCCCATGACCAGCATCAAGGGCTTCATCGACGGCATGCTGGACGGCACCATCCCCGACGATATGCGCCAGCACTATCTGGGCCTGGTGAGCCAGGAGGTGGGAAGGCTGACTCGGCTGATCCAGAACATGCTGGACATCTCCAAGCTGGAGGCGGGCGAGTACCGGGTGAACGCCCAGAGCTACGACATCTGGGAGAGCGTCACCGGCGTGGTGTTCAGGAGATCCAGGGCCTGGCCCCCACCCGCACGCTGGTTTACGCCGACCAGGACCTGGTGTATCAGGTGCTCTATAACATTCTGGATAACGCCCTCAAGTTCACCCCCGAGGGCGGCTACATCCGCTTCTCAGTGAAAAAGAGCGGCGGCATGGTCACGGTGTCCATCCGAAACTCCGGTCAGGGCATTGGAGCGGACGCGCTGCCCTTCGTGTTCGAGCGTTTCTATAAAGAGGACAAGAGCCGGGGCCTCAACGCCCGGGGCAGCGGCCTGGGGCTGCACATCTGCAAGATCCTGGTGGGCCTGTCCGGCGGCAAGATCTGGGCCGAGAGCGAGGAGGGCCAGTGGTGCCAGTTCAGCTTCACCCTGCCCTGCGACCCGCCCCCGGAGCAGCGGCGCAAACAGCCCGGGAAAAAGTGAAAAACACCCAGCGCGGTTTTCGGCCAATGGCCCGGAAAGCCGGTGTGGCACAAGAAAACAACGGTTCTGCCTTAGGATTTTGGCGCACAAAATGTTCAAAAGGGCGGGCAAGCCACCAAGGCTTGCTCCGCCCCTTTTCGCACTTTCTGCATCCAAAATCCTGGGGCAGAACTGCGAAGCACCGGAAAAGGCCCGATTTTGATGGGAGTGCAAGGAAAAGCCCTGCAGGCACCCTTGGTGGTTGTCAAAGGGCTTTGACGCTGCAATCCCGCAAAAGCGGCCCTTTTCCGGCGTCGTTTTCTTATGTCACCCCGGCTAAACCGCGCTTTTTGTTCTTTTTGTGCAAAAAACGTGAAAAGGGTTATGGTGGTTTGCTTTTTAGCGGGAAATAGGATAAAATTATACTGTATATCTTTGCGCACGCTCTGACGTTTTACGATTTGTAGAGCGGGCCCGTTGCGCGTGATCCATAAGGAGGACCTTTCCCATGACTCAACTGAGCCCCTCGATCCTGGCGGCGGATTTCGCACGCCTGGGTGAAGAATGCCGTCAGGTGCTGGATGCCGGAGCCGACATGCTGCACTTTGATGTAATGGACGGCTGCTTTGTGCCTAACATCAGCTTCGGCGTGCCGGTGCTGCAAAGCCTGCACAAGGCCCTGCCCGATGCTTTTTACGACGTCCATCTGATGATCCGCCGCCCGCTGGACTATGTGGAGCCCTTTGTGAAGGCCGGCGCCAGCTGCATCACCTTCCACCTGGAGAGCGAGAGCGACCCGGGCGAGACCATCGACGCCATCCATGCGGCAGGCTGCAAGGCGGGCCTGTCCATCAAGCCGGGCACCCCGGCACAAGCGGTTCTGCCTTACCTGGACCGGCTGGAGCTGGTGCTGGTGATGAGCGTGGAGCCGGGCTTCGGCGGCCAGAAGTTCATGCCCAGCGCCCTGGAGAAGCTGAAGACCCTGCGCGCCGCGTGCGATGCCCGGGGCCTGTCGCCCTGGCTGGAGGTGGACGGCGGCGTGGACGCGGTGACCGGCCCTGAGTGCGTGGCCGCGGGCGCCAATCTGCTGGTGGCGGGCAGCGCGGTATTCGGCAAGGCCGACATGGCCGCTGCCGTGCGCGGGCTGAAGAGCCTGTGAGCGGCCCCAATTTTGCAACGAAGGGAGCAGAGCACTTGAAGGAACAACAACTGGCCCGCATCCGGCAGGATAAGGGCGTTCATCGAGATCTGTTTTATATGTGCCTGCCGCTGCTGGCCATGGCCTTTGCCTTTTATGGGCTGCGGGCTGTGCTTTTGTGCGGCACGGCAGTGATCGCCGCCAACCTGAGCGACCGTCTGGTGGCCTGGCTGCGGCGCCGCCCCTATGAAAAGGGCGAGTGGAGCAGCGAGGCCTTTGCCTTCATGCTGGCACTCATTCTGCCCGCCACCGTGAGCTACTATGTGGTGATCGTGGGCGCGGTGGCGGCGGTGCTGCTGGGCAAGGAGGCCTTCGGCGGCTACGGCTGCTACGTATTCCACCCCACGGCCGTGGGCTACGCGGTGGTGGCGGTGAGCTGGCCCGAGCAGGTGTTCCGTTACCCGGAGGTCCAGCTGTTCCAGTCGCTGCCGCTGGGCAGTGTTTCCGGCGTGCAGCTGGTGGATTCCCCCCTGCATGCCTTAAAGACCGGCGGCCTGCCCACACTGGATAATACCGCCCTGTTTCTGGGTAACTACGCGGGCCCCATGGGCGTGACCGCCCTGCTGGTCATTCTGGCCTGCGCGCTGTTTCTGGCCAACCGGCGCAGCCTGCATCTGAGCGTGATGTTTAGCTTCCTGATCACCTGCGCGGTGGTGGCCTTTGTGGCCCCCCGCCTGGGCGATATCCCCGCCTTCAGCATGCCCTGGACCTATGTGGCCGACCGGCTGGCGGTGATGAAGTACGAGCTGTGCAGCGGCGGTTTGCTGTTTGCCGCGGTCTACCTGATGGCGGACCCGGTGATCTGCCCCAGCAACCGGATCTCCCGCATTCTGTACGGTGCGCTCAGCGGCTTCATGGCCATGATGTTCCGCTACTACGGCAACTACGAGACCGGCGTGTGCTTTGCCATTCTGGCAATGAACGCCATCTCCGGCTGGCTGGACCGGGCCGTGCTTCGCATCCTGCACCGAAAGGGGGTTGTGCGCCGTGAACTCTAAGAAGGCGAAATACCTGTCGGAAAACATGGAGCGCATTGCCCGGCGGGACCGGATCTTCCTGAACAACCCGGTCATCATGCAGGGCATGGGCCTTGCACCGCTGGTGGTTGCCGCCACCAACGGCATGAACGCCCTGATGCTCAGCGTGGCGGTGCTGCTGCTGCTGACCCCCACCCGGGTGGTGGCAGCCATGATCTGCCGTACCGGCCGGGGCCAGCTGCGGGCGCTGGTGTACTGCTTCACCAGCTCGATTCTGTACATCGGCGTATACTTTGCGCTGCGGGCCATCTTTGATGTGGAGATCCTGCAGCTGGGCGTTTACCTGCCCATGCTGATCGTGGAGCCGCTGATCATCAAGCGGTACGAGCGGCCCCAGCCCGAGCGGGTGATCACCGCCCTGCGCAAGGGCCTGCGCACCACTGCGGGCTATGTGCTGGTGCTGCTGCTCATTGGCTGCCTGCGGGAGCTTCTGGCCAGCGGTGCCGTGTTCGGCGTGGCCGTTCCCTGGCTGAAGTTCACCCTGCTGCCCATGGCCAGCCTGCCCGCGGGCGGATTCATTCTGCTGGGCGTGGTGTGCGCTGTCTGGCGCGGCCTGGTGCGGGCTTATAAAAAACATGTGCATACGGAGGCGAGACGAGGCGAATGATGGAAGTAGTAAAAGCCTGCAGCACCTTCTTTTTGTATGCTGTAACGGCAATTTTCGCGGAAAACGCGGTATTTGGCCGGGCGATGGGCGTGTCCCGCCTGGTGAAGCTGGTGGAGGACTCCACCGTGGACACCCTCACCTTCGGCGGCCTGCTCTGCCTGATTCAGCTGGTGGCGGCACCCCTCACCTACTGGGTGAACCTGCTGCTCACCCCGCTGAGCTGGCGCAACGCCGTGCGCCCGTTTCTGTTCATTCTGTGCAGCACGGTGGCCTTCTTTGTGGTGCTGGGCGTGCTGCTGCTGGTGCTGAAGGAAAAGGCCCGCCCCATGCTGGCGGTGCTGCCCATGGCTACCTTCAATACCGCGGTGCTGGGCGTGCTGCTCATCGCCGCCACCCAGAACTTTAACCTGTTGCAGACCATGGGCTTTGCACTGGGCAGCGGCGTGGGCTACACCGCCGCCGTGGTGGTGGTGGGCGAGGGCCAGCGCCGCATGCGGCAGGACATGGTCCCCGGCAGCTTCAAGGGTCTGCCCATTACCCTGATCTACATCGGTATCCTGGCGCTGGCCATCTACGGCTTTACCGGGCACCGGATCTCCATTGGATGACACAGCGCGAAGGCGCACAAAGCTCCCACGCGGAAAGGCGGCTTGATTTCGTATGGCAAAGAAAAACCTGGGCAAAGTAAAGCGGTACCGGCGCAGCTTCTATACCGGTCGGCAGCGCGCCGCCCGCATTCTCGGCGGTGCGGCGGCACTGGTAGCCCTGTTCGTGGCGGGCTGGCTGGTGGGCCCCGCGGTGATCAACTTCGGCACCAGCACCTGGTACAGCATTGTGCGGGGCGATTCCGAAAAGACCCCCGCCAGCACTTCGCAGAGCGTTTCCCAGCCCGAGAGCACCGGCGCAGAAAGCCAGGGCCAGGCGGCCAGCGAGCCCCAGCCCACAGCGCAGCCTCAGGCGGAAAACGACATGACCCAGGGCGGCTGGGCCTTCCTGGACCCGGCCAGCCTGACCAGTGCGGACGCGGCGGCTCAGCTGGCCGGTCAGCTGGCCGGTGAGGGCGTGCGTTACGCGGTGGTGCCCCTGAAGGACAGCACCGGCAGTGTGTACTACGCCAGTGCTCTGCCGGCAGCGGCAGCCGGCCTTTCCGCCACCCAGATCGACGGCGCGGCGGTGGCTTCCGCCCTCAAGGCGGAGGGCATTGTGCCGGTGGCGGGCGTGTGCGCCTTCCGGGACCCCCTGGCGGCCAGCGCCAACCGGGAGATGGCGGTGAAGTATCAGGGCAGCGACTACCTGTGGCTGGACGCTGCCCAGGACAAGGGCGGCAAGGCCTGGCTGAATCCTTATTCCAGCGCCGCGGTGGAATACATCGGCGGCATCATCGATGAGGCGAAGGCCATGGGCTTTGAGCAGATCTGGCTTACCGCCGTGCAGCTGCCCACCACCGCGGGCCGCGACAAGGCCAGCTATGGCGACACCGCGGGCGTGACCGAGGCCCAGTGCCTGGCAAACGCTCTGGCGGTATGGCAGGAAAAGGCTACCTGCTGGGTGGAATACCCGCTGAACGTGGCCAGCGGTCAGGAGACCCGCCTCACCGGCGGCGCCATCGATGCGCTGGACATCGAGAACCTGGCCATTGGGGTGAGCGGCGAGCTCACCGAGGAGACCCAGACCCAGCTGGATGCCGCCAAGGCAGCGGCCAAGGGCTGCGAGTATGTGGGCGTGCGCACCGGCGATGTGTTCGCGGTGGAGGCAGGCCAATGAGTCAGCCCTGCTTTTGCCCCGGGGAGCTGCTGCTGCCCGGGGAACCGGTTGCTGTTGAGCGGTGGGCCTGCCCCTCGGCGGGCGCGCTGAGCCGGGAGAGCTGGCAGGAGCTGGAGGCCCGGGGGGAGAATGCCCCCGGCGTGATGCGGCTTCTGGTGCCGGACGCGCTGCTCCAGCGGGTGGAAACCGGGGAGAAACTGGCCGCGGCAAAGGCGGCCATGGAGCGGGCGGGGGACACCCTGACCCGGGCGGTGCAGGGCGTTGTGTATCTGGAACGGACCCTGCCCGACGGCCGGGTGCGCCGGGGCCTGGTGGGTCTGGTGGACCTGGAGCAATACGATTTTGCCCAGGGCAGCCGCACCCCGGTGCGGGCGCCTCAGGCGCTGGCCGCCCGGCAGGTGCTGCCCCGGCTGGACCGCTGGGAGGGCGCGGCGCTGCAGAGCAGCCACATCCTGCTGGCGGCGGACAAAAGCGAGGCGGAGCTGTTTGCTCCGCTGGCGAACATACAGAAGGAAGCACTCCTTTATGAGGGGGAGCTGAGCTACGGCGGCGGCAGCGTGAAGGGCTGGGCGGTGGAGGATACCGCCCGCTTAAATGTGCTGACGGCGCTGTTCGATGCAGAAAAAGCACCCGAAGGCGCGGCGCTGCTGGCTCCGGTGAGCGGAGGGGAGGACCTGGCCGCTGCCCGGGCCTTCTGGGTGCTGCTCCGGGAGGAGCTGGACCAGGCCGGGCGGGAACACCATCCGGCCCGGTTCTGCCTGGCCGAGGTGTGCAGCATCCAAAGCCCCGGTTTGCATCTTGCCCCCGCCCACCGGCTGGTGATGGGGGTGCAGGGCCTGCCGTTGCTGGCGGCCTTCCGCACTTGGTGCGCCGGGCAGGGGGTGCGTCTGGAGGATGAGCCCGCGCCGGAACGCCTTCGGCCGCTGTGCTTTGTGTACGGGGCCTGGCAGCGAAAGGTGTGGCCCACCGGCGGCCGCTGGCCGCTGGCTGCGGCGGTGCTGGAGGCCTTTTTGCAGGACTACCTGCAGGAAAACCCCGCCTGCTTCACCGACCGGATTTCCGATGAAACCGAGCTGCGGGAGCTGGCGGCGGACGGCAACACCGGCATTTTGCTGAGTGAAACAAATGAGGATCTGTTCCGGGGCCTTTGCGGGGGCGAGTTTCTGCCCCTGGGGCTGTTTGCGCCCCTTGAGGCCCGGCAGCAGCGATACGAGCTGGAGTGCAGGCGCATCCGATAAGCGCGCCGCGCCCCGGCTTGTTTCAGACAGAGGCCGCGCCCGGAGAGCGGGTGCGGCGCTGCCTTTTAGGAAAGCGATTTTTGGAGGACTATGAATTTTAGCGAACTGAAACTGACCCGCCCTCTGCTCAAGGCAGTGGAGGAGCAGGGCTACAAGACCCCTTCGCCCATCCAGGCCAAGGCGATCCCGCCGGTGCTGGCGGGCCACGACCTGCTGGGCTGCGCCCAGACCGGTACCGGCAAGACCGCTGCCTTCGCGCTGCCCATTCTGCAGCGGCTGGCGGCCAGCCATCCCTCCCACAAGGGAGTGCGGGCACTGATCCTGACCCCCACCCGGGAGCTGGCCCTGCAGATCGACGAGTGCTTCGCCAATTACGGCCGCTACCTGAACGTGAGCCACTGCGTGGTGTTCGGCGGTGTGGGCCAGCAGCCTCAGGTGAACGCGCTGCGCCGCGGCGCGGATGTGCTCACCGCCTGCCCGGGCCGCCTGAACGACCTGATCGGTCAGGGCCATGTGGACCTGAGCCGGCTGGAGATTTTCGTGCTGGACGAGGCGGACCGGATGCTGGACATGGGCTTCGTGAATGACGTGAAAAAGGTCATCCGCCATCTGCCCGCCCAGCGCCAGAACCTGCTGTTCAGCGCCACCATGCCCAAAGAGATTGAGCAGCTGGCCAACAGCATCCTGAAAAAGCCGGTCACCGTGAAGGTGGACCCGGTGAGCAGCACCGTGGACCGCATCCAGCAGAGCCTTTACTTTGTGAACAAGCCGGACAAAAAGCGGCTGCTGGCCAGACTTCTGGCCGACCCGTCGGTGACCAGCGCGCTGGTGTTCAGCCGCACCAAGCACGGGGCCAACGCCAT
>NZ_JAGHKE010000103.1:0-7143 GCF_017889395.1 Allofournierella sp.
TCAACACGGTGGACGGCTACAACAACGCCCTTTCCTCCACCGGGGCCCAGATCGCCGTGCTCACGGTGGATTTCACCGGGAACTTGAGCATCGACGATTACGCCCTGCAGGTGTTCAACGAGTGGGGCATCGGCGACAAGAAAAAGCAAAACGGCGTGCTGTTTTTGCTGGTGACCGGCGATCAGAACGCGTACTGTACCATTGGCACCGGCCTGGAGGGCGAGATCACCTACAGCCGAATCAAGCAGTTGCTGGAGGATTATGCCCGTGACGGGGTGAAAAGCGGCAACTATGACGATGCGGTGGTCCAGTTCACCGGTGCGATGTACAGCGAGCTATGCAGTCTGTACGGCATCACCCCGGGCGAGGGGCAGCCTCAGCCGAAGCCGGTGGAGCAGGACGACAGCGATTTGTCCGGCGTGCTGCTGATGCTGCTGATCGCGGCGGTGCTGATTATTCTTATCATCGGCACGAGCGGCCGCGGCGGCGGACGGGGCGGCCCGGGCGGCGGCGGTGGAGGCCGCGGCCGTGACGTGGTGTTCTGGCCCCTGTTCCTGGGAGGCTACAGCCGTCCCCGCTATCATCACCGGCCCTACCACCGGCCCCCGCCGGGCGGCTTCGGAGGCGGCTTTGGCGGAGGCGGCTTCGGCGGCGGTGGTTTTGGCGGCGGAGGCTTCGGCGGCTTCGGGGGCGGCGGCTCCCGCGGCGGCGGCGCCGGCCGCGGCTAAGGCCCGGAGAACCCATCTGCCAACAGCGATGTGAGGAGAGGATTCCATTGAAGAAAAACGCGGTGCGGCTGGCGGCAGCCGCACTTCTGGCGGCGCTGCTGAGCACAGCGGTGTTTGCGGCCGGTTATCCGGCGGCGCCCCAGGAGCATTTTACCAAGGACGAGGCGGGCGTATTAAGCGAAGCCACCATTCAGGCAGTGGACGAGCTGAACGCCTCGCTGGAAGCAAGTGGTGCTCAGATTGCTGTGCTCACGGTGAGCACCACCGGCGAGGAGTACATCGACGATTACACCTATGGTGTGTTCGATACCTGGGGCGTGGGCAGCGCCGAGCAGAACAACGGCGTGCTGTTCCTGCTGGCCATCGACGACCAGAACTACTACTGCGCCCTGGGCGCGGGGCTGGAGGGCAGCGACCTTGCCGCCGACCTGCAGACCATGCTGAACGAGTCCGCCGAGCCGGGCTTTGCGGCGGCGGATTACGATGCCTGTGTGACCGAATTCACCGGCGCGGTGGCCGAGAGCCTGCGCGCCATGTATGGCCTTTCCGCCGAAACACCCGCAGTCAGTGAACCGGCCAGTGTGCCGGATAGCGCGGCGGCGGTGGCACCGGTGGCCCCGCAGCCCACGCAGCAGCCGGTACCCACTCAGGCACCGGCGCAGAGCCAGGCGCAGACCGAAACCAAAAGCCTCTCTCTGGGAACGGTGTTTGTGATAATAGTCGTTCTTTTTGTGATCGTCTGGCTGTGGATCAAACTGGCCCGTTATGTGAACCGCTCCATGGGAACGGCAAGCAGCACACCGGTGTATACCACCCGCACCACCACCGACACCTCCGACGGACCGGATGTGGTGTATGTGCCCTACCCTGTGGAGACTGACCGCTACGATCGGCGGGACCGGCGCAGGCACAGAATGCCGCCTCCGCCCCCGCCTCCGCCGCCGAAAAAGCAGAGCATCTTCGGCGGCGGGCGCTCGGAACGCCCGGCGGAGAAAAAGCCGGATTCCAGCCGGTTCGGCGGCAGTCGTTCCTCCGGCTCGGGTGCGGGCCGTATGGGCGGCGGACGCTCCGGCGGTGGTTCCGGTGCGGGCCGTTCCGGCGGTGGACGCTCCGGCTTCGGGGGCGGCGGCTCCCGCGGCGGCGGCGCGGGCCGGGGCTGATGGCCTGTGTGGCTCCCTGCTGCAGAAAACTGAATAAAGAAAGCGCTCGTGCTTTGGCACGGGCGCTTTTTTTACGCCCGACGGGCGGGGGGAAAGGGAATTTAAAAATTTTGGTTGACAGCTGTCTACCTGTCTGTTATGCTTAGGGTAGACAAGAGACTACCTTTTTGAGGGAGGGAACAAGCATGAATGTGGAACTGTCTGCCGGGGAGTGGAAGCTGATGAATCAGCTGTGGCAAAACGCCCCCCGCACCATCACCCAGCTGGTGGCCGATCTGGCCGATGACACCGGCTGGTCCAAGCACACCGTCATCACCATGCTCAACCGGCTGGAGGCCAAGGGCGCGGTGCGCCACGAGGAGGGCGGCCGGGCCAAGGAGTATTACCCGGCGGTGGAAAAGGCCGGGGTGGCCCTGCGGGAGACCGAGAGCCTTCTGGACCGCATCTACGGCGGCAGTCTGGGCCTTCTGGTCAACGCCTTTGTGGAGCAGAAGGGCATCAGCGAAAGCGAGCGCGCCCAGCTGCTGAAGATTCTGGAAGAGGCCCCCGGCGAAAAAGGAGAGTGATCGTATGCTCGAGCTGCTCATTACCTCCAGCCTGCTGATTCTGGCCGTGCTGGCGGCGCGGGCGCTGCTGGCCGGGCGCATCAGCCGCCGGATGCAGTACGCCCTGTGGGGGCTGGTGCTGCTGCGGCTGCTGCTGCCGGTGAGCCTGCCCCAGAGCCGGGCCAGCGTGCTGAACGCCCTGCCCCAAACGGCACAGGTAAGCTTTGCCGGTTCGGGCGAGATTCAGAACGAGACGCTGCCTATCCCGGTGGACACTGAGGCGCAGACCGGCACCGCCGAAACCGTTATAACTGGCGAGATGCAGGCGGGCCTTGCTGAAATCACCAACAACGCCGCATCCGCCCCACAGCACCCGGAATGGTCGCTGAACCCGGCGGCGCTGCTGCCTGTGGTCTGGGCGGCGGGCGCGCTGCTCACCGGTGGGGCGATGCTCTGGGCCAATCTGCGGTTTTCGCTGCAGCTGCGGCGGGAGCGTTGTCTGCTGGATCTGGACCCGGAACGCACCGGTGGTCTGCCGGTCTACCTCTGCCATGATCTGGCCAGTCCCTGCCTGCACGGGCTGGTCCATCCGGCCATCTATCTGAACCCGGAGGCGCTGAAAAGCCCCGAACGGCTGGAATTCGTGCTGGCCCATGAGAAGGCCCATCACCGCCACAAAGACCACCTCTGGGGCGCGCTGCGCTGCTTTGTTCTGGCGGCATACTGGTTCGACCCGCTGGTCTGGTGGGCGGCGGCGGTCTCCAAGCGGGACTGCGAGCTTGCCTGCGACGAGGCGGTCACCGCGTCCATGGAAGAGGACCGGCGGCGGGACTACGGCCGCTGCCTGGTGGAGCTGATCCCCCGGCGCGCGCCGGGCACCGCCCTGCTGGCCGCCACCTCCATGAGCGGCACCGCCCATTCCATGCAGCAGCGCTTGAAGGCCATCGTGACCGCGAAAAAGCCCCGGCGGGCCGCCATCGCCCTGACCCTGGCGGGCGCGGTGCTGCTCACCGCCTGCACCTTCACCGGAGCGAGAGAAAAGACCATCGCCAGCCCCGACGAGCTGATCGGCGAGGGCGAGACCGTGCGCCGCCGGGTGAGCTGGCAGCAGGAGAGCGGCACCCAGGAGATCATTCTGGTGCAGGCCAGCGCGGCCCCTGAGGGCGAGAGCCTGCGGGACGGTCAGGGCTGGTTCAGGCTCTATTACTGGAACAGCAACCGGGACAACACCGCCGAAAACACCCTGCATTACGAGGGGCGGCTGTCCAACCGGCAGCCCATTCAGGTGATCGCACAATTTGCGGACGGCAGCATGGGAGACTACGCCCGCCCCACCGCCGACGACACCGTGCAGCTGTTGGAGGTGCATCTCTACCAGTCAAACGGCGACTCGGTCTGGTACGACTGGCGCAGCGGCGAGCTCTCGGCACAGCCGGAGGAGCCCCCCGAATACAATGCCCCGGAGTCTGCCGCCGAGTCGATACAGGACGATGTGCTGCAGCAGCTGGTGGGCAGCCTGCAGTCGGCGGAGGGCGGCATCCGGTTCACCATCCCCGCTGCCGCGGGCTGGACCGGGGAGGACTGGCATCTCACCCTCTGGCGGCTGGACGGCGGCGAGGGCGAGGACATCATCCAGGGCCTGCCGGAGGTGTTCACCAGTCAGGACTGGCAGCCGGGCCAGAGCTATCTTGTGCCCGCCGACTGCCTGACCGACGGCCCGGTCACCCTGATCGCCCGGCTGACCAATGAGCCCGGCCAGGATGTGCTGACCGAGAACGCGTCCATCGCGGTGCATGATGTGTTCTCGATGGCAACCGGCATCTACGGCGACCAAACCGCCCATCAGACCATTCGGACCAGAACCGACGCGGAGCTGATCGCCGAATATCCGGCCTCTGAGCGGGAGCAAACCGGGCGCCAGCAGGCGCTGGAGCAGCTGTGGGCCAGCTGCATCTGGCAGGAGCAGAACTTCACCTTCACCATCCCGGCGGACCTTTCCCCCAACGAGGTGGAGCTGCGCTTCGGCTGGGCCAACGGGAGCACCTTCATGTTCTCGGAAATCAGCTGGGGCGAGCGGGGAATTCGCCTGAAGCTGAACCGCAGCAGCGCCGACATCACCATGGTCAGCGATGAGCAGGGGCTGTTCACCGGCCAGACCTGGCAGCCGGGCGATACCATCATCGTGAACGGCGCGGGCCGGGGCAATGTTCAGCCGGTGCTTTTGCTGCGGGATAAGACCACCCGCGAGGAGCAGAATATCTGGCTGCCCGCATCGGCCCAGCCGCTGCCCACGGTGACCGCTGTGCCCACCGAGCCGGACAGCGCCGCCCCGCAGGCGGATTATGAGTTTTACAACGTGGAACCGGCGCAGACGGAGGAATTCAACCGGCGGCTGGACGCGCTGGTGGAGAACCTCCAGTATAGCCTGGGCGGCCCCCTCACCGTGACCATCCCCGAAACCGCCGAACCCGGCGAGTGGGAGCTGCGCCTGTTGCGCTACAACGAGAGCCGGGGCAGCTGGACCGTGGCCTCCGCCGGTCTGCCGGATGCCTTCGTGAGCCAGGGCTGGCAGCCCGGCCAGCAGGAGACGGTGGACGCTGAAACCATGTCCGGGTCCGATTGGAAGATGGAGGCAAAGAACACCGTGCTGGGCGGCTGGGTGCAGTTCCGGCTGGGCCTGTCCGGCACACCGCTTGCGCCTACCCCCACCCCCATCCGCCCGGAAGCCGACCAGCAGGCGCGGGCGGATGAGGCCGAGCAGCAGTATGAGAACTGGGTGGCCAGCCAGTCCACGCTTAGCCCCACGCCCACCCCCATGCCCATCGAAACGCTGGGCGGCGAGGGCTACCCGGCGGGCCGGGTACGCGCCCAGGGCTCGCTGGAGCTGGACGGCCGCACCCAGGATCTGGTGGCATTGCAGATTCAGCCCCCCGAGGGGGTGACCCTGGCCGAGGACGAGATCTATCTGCAACTCTACTACCGGGACAGTCAGGCCGCCAACCCGGAGTTTGTAAAGGCCTTTGCCGGGAAGGTGAGCGTGTACCAGACCTTCACCATCGATTACCGGGACGCAGCCGGTCAGCTGGTGACCCACTCCAACCCGGAAAACGGGGTGTCCATGGATCTGCTGCTCTGCCTGAGCAGCGGCGAAAACAGCAGTACGTGGATGCGCTACACGGTGGATGAAATCGGCATCACCACCAGCGATGCCTGAGCGAGTCCGTGCTGCGAGACCCCCCAAGTGTATACCGGCCACACCGGCCAAAGGGTGCTGATGGTTTCATCGGCACCCTTTTTGTGTCGGTGCGCTTTGACAGCCGCTTTGCTTCGTGCTATAACCAGTATGAAACCATCATCCGTGGACCGGCCTGCGCCTTCACGGAAAAGCGAGAGGAGTTTTTCACTATGCAGTACCGCAAAATGGGAAATACCGGTGTGGAGGTTTCCGCGCTGGGCTTTGGCTGCATGCGCATGCCGGTTCTGGAAGGGCAGCCCGACAACTGCATCGACGAGGCCCGGGCCATCGGCATGCTCCGCCACGCCATCGACAGCGGCGTGAACTACATCGACACCGCCTATTTTTATCACCATGAGGCCAGCGAGCCGCTGGTGGGCAAGGCCCTGCGGGACGGCTACCGGGAAAAGGTCAATCTGGCCACCAAAATGCCGGTGTTCTCGGTGGAAAAGGAGGAGGACTTCGACTTCTTCCTCAACAACCAGCTGGAGCGCCTGCAGACCGACCACATCGACTTTTACCTGATGCACGCCCTCAGCCTGGACAGCTGGAAAAACAAGGTGCTGAAATTCGACCTGCTGACCAAGGCCCAGAAAGCCCGCGCGGAAGGGAAGATTCGCTATCTGGGCTTCTCCTTCCACGACAACGAGGCCGCCTTCCTGGAAATTCTGAACGGCTTTGACGGGTGGGATTTCTGCCAGATCCAGATGAACTACATCGACGTGGAAAATCAGGCCACCCTGCGCGGGCTGGAAGCCGCCCACAAAAAGGGTCTGGGTGTGGTCATCATGGAGCCGCTGCTGGGCGGCAAGCTGGCAAACCTGAGCCCGCAGGTGAAGAACACTCTGGACGGCAGCCGCACCCCGGTGGAGTGGGCGCTGGACTTCTTGTGGAACCGGCCGGAGGTGTCGGTGGTGCTCAGCGGCATGGGCAGCGAGGAGATGGTGGAGCAGAATCTGGAATACGCCGCCCGCTCCTCCGTCGGCATGCTGGATGCGGCCCAGCTGGAAATGCTGGCTAACACCCGCAGCGTCTACCAGAAGATGGCGCTGGTGCCCTGCACCGGCTGCGCCTACTGCATGCCCTGCCCCTTTGGGCTGGACATCCCCGGCATCTACGAGATCTACAACCAGACCGTGAACGACTCCCGCGCGATGACCGTGGAGAAATATGCGTCTCTGGCAAAGCAGGCCGACGCCTGCCGCGCCTGCCGCAAGTGCGAGGGGATCTGCCCGCAGCACATTGAATCCAGCACCCTGATGCCGGTCATCCACGAAAAGATTGCTAAAATGAAGGCCGAGCTGGAAAAGAAATAACCCGGTTTTGCCCAAAACAAAAGCGAAGCGTGTTTGCGCTTCGCTTTTTCTTTTGGGGCCGGTCAGTCCTCCGGCCGCTTGAGGCGGCGGGGGCGGCGCGGGGCCAGAAAGTCCACGGCGGTGGCTGGGTCAAAGGGGCGGCTGGTCTGCTGGAGCCAG
>NZ_JAGHKE010000104.1:0-7139 GCF_017889395.1 Allofournierella sp.
CTGATCGTGGACCGGGAAAAGGAGATCGAGGACTTCAAGCCCGAGGAATACTGGAACCTGGACGCCACCCTGTCGCCGCCGTCCAGCCAGAAAAAGTTCGCCGCACGCTTCTACGGCACCGCCGCGGGCAAAAAGCTGGAGGTCACCAACGAGGCCCAGGCCATGGGCATCGTGAAGGATCTGGAGGGCGCGGACTACACCGTGACTGAATTGAAGCGCGGCCACCGCAAGAAGGTCCCCGCGCCGCCCTTCATCACCTCCACCCTGCAGCAGGAGGCCAGCCGCCGCCTGGGCTTCACCGCCACCCGCACCATGCGTGCCGCCCAGACCCTGTACGAAGGCGTGGACATCGCCGGCCGGGGCACCATGGGTCTGATCACCTACATGCGTACCGACAGCCTGCGCGTCTCCGACGAGGCAGTGGCCGGTGCCAAGGAGTATATCACCGAAGCCTACGGGGAGCGGTACGTCTGCCCCACCAAGCGCACCTACAAGAGCCGCAGCGCCACCGCCGCTCAGGACGCCCACGAGGCCATCCGGCCCAGTGTGCCCGGCCTGACCCCGGACGAGGCGGAAAAGAGCATCTCCGGCGACATCGCCAAGCTTTACCGGCTGATCTGGAGCCGGTTCATCGCCAGCCAGATGAGCGACTGCGAGCAGGACACCGTCTCCGCCCACATCACCGCGGCGGACTACCAGTTCCGGGCCAGCGGCTACGTGGTCACCTTCGAGGGCTTCACCGCCCTGTACGAGGAGGTCACCGACGAAAAGGAGAAGAAGGAGACCGCCCTGCCTCCGCTGGAACAGGGCCAGACCCTGAAGCTGCGGGCCCTGACCCCGGAGCAGAAGTTCACCCAGCCCCCCGCCCGCTACACCGAAGCCACCCTGATCCGCAGCCTGGAGGAAAACGGCATCGGCCGCCCCTCCACCTACGCGCCCATCATAACCACCATCATCGACCGCGGCTATGTGGAACGGGAGCAGAAGAAGCTCAAGCCCACCCTGCTGGGCCGCACCATCAACGATCTGATGATGCAGGAATTCCCGGACATCGTGGACGTGACCTTCTCTGCCGGCATGGAAAAGAACCTGGATAAGGTGGAAAATGGCAGTGCCGACTGGCGCACCACCATCGATTCCTTCTACAAGGGCTTCGCCGCCGCGCTGGAAAAGGCCGAGAAGGACATGGAGGGGAAGAAGATCAAGGTGCCCGACGAGGAGACCGACGAGATCTGCGAAAAGTGCGGCCGCAAGATGGTCATCAAGACCGGCCGCTACGGCAAGTTCCTGGCCTGCCCGGGCTTCCCGGAATGCACCAACACCAAGCGCCTGGTGAAGGACACCGGCGGCAAGTGCCCCAAGTGCGGCGGCCGCATGCTGCTGCGCAAGAGCGCCAAGGGCCGTGTGTACTACGGCTGCGAGAATTACCCCAATTGCGACTTTATGACCTGGGATGAGCCGGTGGCCCAGACCTGCGAGAAGTGCGGCGCGACCCTGTTCAAAAAGGGCAGCCGCCTGTACTGCGCAAAGGAAGGCTGCGGTTTTGAGACTCAGGTGAACAAACAGTAACGGAGAGCTATGGAAAAACAAGTAACGATCTTAGGGGCGGGCCTTGCGGGCTGCGAGGCCGCCCTCTGGCTGGCCGAGCAGGGCGTACAGGTGGATCTGTACGAGCAGAAGCCGGTCAAATTCAGCCCCGCCCACAAAAGTGAGGGCTTTGCCGAGTTGGTCTGCTCCAACAGCCTGAAGGCCGACCGGCTGGACTCCGCGTCCGGCCTGCTGAAAGCCGAAATGAAGCTGCTGGGCAGCCATCTGCTCAAGGCCGCCGAGGCCACCCGCGTGGCCGCGGGCGGCGCGCTGGCCGTGGACCGGGATGCCTTCAGCGCCGCGGTCACCGAGATGGTGAAGAGCCAGCCGAACATCACCCTGCACACCGGCGAGGTAACCGCCATCGACGAGAACCGGCTGACCCTGGTGGCCACCGGCCCCCTCACCGAAGGGGCTCTGGCCGACGAGATCACCCGGCTGACCGGGGGCGACAAGCTGAGCTTTTACGACGCGGCGGCCCCCATCGTCACCGCCGAAAGCCTGGACATGAACAAGGTCTTCGCCGCCAGCCGTTACGGCCGGGGCGACGCGGACTACCTGAACTGCCCCTTTAATAAGGAGGAGTACGAGGCCTTCCATGCGGCGCTGGTCGGCGCCGAGCGGGCCCCTCTGCATGAGTTCGACGGCAAGCTCACCGTCTATGAGGGCTGCATGCCCATCGAGGTGATGGCTTCCCGCGGGGCCGACACCATGCGCTTCGGCCCCCTGCGCCCGGTGGGCCTCACCGACCCCCGCACCGGCCACCGGCCCTGGGCCAACGTGCAGCTGCGGCGGGAGAACGCGGGCGGAACCCTCTACAACATCGTGGGCTTCCAGACCAACCTGAAATTTGGCGAGCAGAAGCGGGTGTTCTCCATGATTCCCGGTCTGGAAAACGCCGAGTTCGTGCGCTACGGTGTGATGCACCGGAACACCTTCCTGAACAGCCCCCACCTGCTGAGCGCGGGCCTGAACCTGAAAAAGCACCCCAAGGTGTATTTCGCGGGCCAGATCACCGGCTTCGAGGGCTATATGGAAAGCGCCGCCTGCGGCCTGCTGGCGGCCCGCAGCATTCTGGCCGCACTGGAGGAGCGTCAGCTGCCCGAGCTGCCCGCCGAAACCATGCTGGGCCAGCTGGTGCGCTACATCACCACCGAGAACAAGAACTTCCAGCCCATGGGCGCGAACATGGGCATCCTGCCCCCGCTGGCCGAGCATATCCGGGACAAGCGGGAGCGGTACCTGGCCATTGCCAACCGGGCGGTTGCCGCCATGGAGCAGTGGACCGAGAACGCGCAGTAAAAACGAAGCGAAACACAGCAGCATAGAAAGGGTGTGCAAACCATGAAAATCATTCTGGACGCAATGGGCGGCGATAACGCCCCCGCCGAGATCCTGAAGGGCGCGGCCGACGCAGTGGTTACCTTTGCGCCGGATCTGGAGATCATCGCCGTGGGCGATGCCGAGAAGATCGCCGCCTGTGCCAGGGAGAACAACCTGAAGCTGGATCACATCGAGATCGTGAACGCCACCGAGACCATTGAAATGTGCGACGAGCCCGCCAAGGCCGTGCGCACCAAAAAGGACTCCAGCATGGTGGTGGGCCTGAAGCTGCTGGCCGAGGGCAAGGGCGACGCCTTTGTGTCCGCCGGCTCCACCGGCGCGCTGCACGTGGGCACCAGCCTGATCGTGCGCACCGTGAAGGGCATCAAGCGCCCGGCGCTGGCCACCATCATCCCCGGCAAGACCCCCTTCATGCTGCTGGATTCCGGCGCCAACGTGGAATGCCGCCCCTCCATGCTGGAGGCCTTCGGCGTAATGGGCAGCGTCTACATGGAAAAGGTCATGGGCGTAAAGAACCCCCGCGTGGCGCTGGTGAACAACGGCGCCGAGGAGTCCAAGGGTACCCCCACCTATGTGGAGGCCCACGCCCTGCTGAAGGCCAATAACCGCATCAACTTTGTGGGCAATGTGGAGCCCCGGGACATCCCTGCCGGCGTGGCCGACGTGGTGGTGGCCGACGGCTTCACTGGCAACGTGATCCTCAAGCTCACCGAGGGTCTGGCCAAGTTCTTCGGCGCAAAGCTGAAGGGCCTGTTCAAGAGCGGCGTCAAGGGCGCACTGGCCTACCTGCTGCTCAAGGGCGGCGTGGCCGACTTCAAAAAGGGCATGGATGCCGACGAATACGGCGGCGCGCCCTTCCTGGGAGCGGCCAAGCCGGTCATCAAGGCCCACGGCTCCTCCAATGCCCGGGCCATCCATCAGGCCATCCGCCAGGCGAAGCTCTGCGTGGAGAACGATCTGTGCGGCGTGATGGCCCGCAACCTGACCAGCGAAGAGAAAGAAGCGTAACAACATGCATCAGTTGGAAACCATCATCGGTTATACATTCAAAGACCCCACTCTGCTGGAGACAGCACTCACCCACACCAGCTTTGCCAACGAGAGCAAGACCCCCATCCACCACAACGAGCGGCTGGAGTTCCTGGGCGACAGCGTCTTGTCCATCGTGGTGGCGGATCACCTGTTCCATCAGTGGAAGGACCGGCCGGAGGGTGAACTGACCCGGGCACGGGCCAGCCTTGTGTGCGAGAGCGCCCTGTACGAGTTCGCCAAGGAGATCGACCTGGGCAGCTTTCTGCGCCTGGGCAAGGGCGAGGAGCGGGGCGGCGGCCGTCACCGCCCCAGCGTGGTGAGCGACGCCTTTGAGGCCCTCATCGCCGCTCTGTATCTGGACGGCGGCATCGAGGTGGCCCGCGCCTTCATCCTGCCCTTCATCACCGAGGGCAAGACCGCCGAGGCGGACTACAAGACCCAGCTGCAGGAGGTCATCCAGCAGAACCCGGAAGAGCGGCTGCGCTACGAGCTGGAGGGCGAGGACGGCCCGGACCACGACAAGCGGTTCTCCATGGCCGTGTACCTGAACTCCAACCTGATCGGCCGGGGCGTGGGTCACAGCAAAAAGGCCGCCGAGCAGGCGGCCGCCAAGGAGGCCCTGCGCCTGATGGGCCTGGTGGACTGAATCGGGCCGGTGTGGCGCGGGAAAACTCCCTGTGCCGCACCGTTTTTGCCCGGCACGAGAAAACAGCGCAGCGAAAAAGCGGGCTGCGCGGCTTTCTCCTGCCGGAGCGAAGCAATCGCATTCGCATCCAAATGATCCCAGGGAGGATTTATGGTATTAAAGGAACTAGAGATACAGGGCTTCAAAAGCTTCCCGGACCGCATCAAGATCCCCATTGACCGGGGCATCACCGCGGTGGTGGGCCCGAACGGTTCCGGCAAAAGCAACATCTCCGACGCCATCCGCTGGGTGCTGGGCGAGACCAGCAGCCGCCAGCTGCGCGGCGCGGGCAAGATGGAGGACGTGATCTTCGGCGGCACCCAGAGCCGCGGGGCCATGGGCTTTGCCAGCGTGAACCTGACGGTGGACAACTCCGACCGCCGCATCGACGTGAACGCCGACGAGGTGGTCATCGGCCGCAAATATTACCGCAGCGGCGAGAGCGAGTATTCCATCAACGGCCAGAACGTGCGCCTGAAGGACATCTACGAGCTTTTCCTGGACACCGGCCTCGGCCGGGACGGCTACTCCATCATCGGGCAGGGCCGTATTGCCGAGATCGTGGCTGCCAAAAGTGCCGAGCGCCGGGAGATTTTTGAGGAGGCCAGCGGCATTGCCCGCTACCGCTACCGCAAAAACGAGGCCGAGCGCCGCCTTGCCAGCGCCGAGGACAATCTGGAGCGCCTGCACGACATTCTGGACGAGCTGGAAAGCCGGGTGGGCCCCCTGGAAAAGGAGAGCGCCAAGGCCCAGCAATTTCTGGAGCTTTCCGCCCGCCGCAAGGAGCTGGAGGTCACCCTCTGGGTGGACAGCGTGAAAAACGCAAAGGAGACCGTGCGCGGCCAGCAGCGCCGCTACGAGACCGCCCAGGCGGACTACGACCGGATGACCGCCGAGATCGAGGCCATCGACGCCTCCACCGAGGGCATCCGGGCCGAGATGAACCGCCTCACCATGGAGGTGGACCGTCTGAACGGCGAGATCCGCACCATCACCGAAGAGGTGGCGGGCAGCGACAGTCGAATCGCCGTGCTGCACAACGACATCCGACACAACACCGAGACCATGGCCGACCTTGCCCGTCAGCTGGAAGAAAGCGGGGCCGGGCGCGAGAGCTTTGCCGCCCAGATGCAGGAGCACCGGGAAGGCATCGAGGCCATTCGGAAAACCATTGAACAGCTGGACGATCAGATCCGGGAAAAGGAAGAAATGCTCCGGCGTATCCAGGCGGAAAACGCCGCCACCGGCGAGCGCCGGGGTCAGGTGACCGGGGTGCTGGCCGAGCTGACCGAGCGCCAGACCGCCGAAAAGGTACGGGCCGCGGGCTGCGAAAGCACCGCCGCCACCGCTGCCCAGCGTCTGGAAACATTGCAGAACGAACCCACTTCCGGCCAGGGACTGGAGGAGCTGGAGGGCGAGCTGGCCGACACCAGGACCTACTTAAACACCCTGGAGGAGAGCCTGACCCGACTGGAAAACATCAAGCAGGGTCTGAGCCTGAAGCTGTCCAGCCGGCAAAAGCAGCTGGAGGAGGCGGACGGCGCGGCCGCCCAGCTGAACCGGCAGCTGGAGGCCTCCACCCAGCGGCTGCAGCTGCTGACCGATCTGGAACGAAACATGAACGGCTACCAGCACAGCGTCAAGACCGTGATGAAGGCCGCTCAGAACCACCGGCTGCGGGGCATCATCGGCCCGGTGAGCAGCATCCTCACGGTGCAGCCGGGCTATGAGGTGGCCATCGAGACCGCTCTGGGCTTCGCGCTGCAGAACATCGTGGTGGACGGTGAGACCGCTGCCAAGGCCGCCATGGCTTTCCTGCGCAACGAGCGGGCGGGCCGGGCCACCTTCCTGCCGCTGGACACCGTGAAGGGCAGTCACTTCGATGCCTCCCGCCTGAGCGGAAGCGCCCGGGTGGCGTCCAGTCTGGTGGACTACGACCCCAAATACAACAACATCGTGGCGAACCTGTTGGGCCGCATCATCGTGGTGGACGAGATCGAGGAGGCCAGCCGGGTCGCCCGTGCGCTGGACTACCGCAACCGGATCGTCACCGCCGACGGTCAGGTCATCAACGCGGGCGGTTCCTTCACCGGTGGTAGCGTGAGCCAGTCCGCCGGCCTGTTCAGCCGCCGCCAGGAGATCGAGGACCTGCGCAAGAAGATCGGCTCCCTGCAAAACAAGCAGGGCCAGGCCCAGGCCGCGGCGGACAAGCTGAAGGCCGAGGTGGAAGCCCTGAATGCCCAGCTGACCGCCGCCTCCAGTGAGGCCATCACCGCAGGCGGCGATAAGATCCGGGCCGAGGGCGAGCTGCGCCGCATCGAAGCGGCCATCAGCCAGGCCCAGGCCGCCGCCCAGCTGCGCGCCGCCGAGTGCGAGCAGCTGAACGAGACCATCCGCCAAAGCCGCAAGGAGCTGGAGGATGCCAAGGCCGAGGAGACCCGCCTGGGTGAGCAGATCGCCGCTCTGGAAGCGGAGCTGGCCGAGCTGGCCG
>NZ_JAGHKE010000105.1:0-7091 GCF_017889395.1 Allofournierella sp.
TTTTCCAGCAGCTCGTCCCGGTCCATCTGGAACAGCAGCCGCCCCTTGTGCAGATAGGCGATGGAATCCGCCACCTTTTCCAGATCGCTGGTGATGTGGCTGCTCATCAGAACGCTGTGGTTTTCGTCCTGGATGTAGTCCCGCAGGTAGTCCAGCACCTCGCCGCGCACCACCGGGTCCAGACCGCTGGTGGCTTCATCCAGAATCAGCAGCCGGGGCTTGTGGGCCAGGGCGGTGGCCAGCTGGAACTTCATCCGCATGCCCTTGCTCATATCCTTGATGAGCTTTTTCTCCGGCAGCTGGTAGGCCTCCAGCAGCCGGGCAAATTCGGCGCAGTCCCAGCCGGGCTGCAGGCTCTTCATGATGCTGTTCACCTGGCGGGGCGTGAGTGTCTCATAAAAGAAGGAATCCTCCATCACCACGCCGATCTGGGATTTGTCCAGCCGGTTGGGGTCGGTGCAGCCCAGCACCTCAATGCTGCCACCGTCGGTACGGATGGCCCCGAAGATAGCCTTCAGTGTGGTGGTTTTGCCCGCGCCGTTTTCACCCACAAAGCCCACGATGGTGCCGGTGGGCACGGTCAGGTCCAGATTCTCCAGCGAAAAATCCCTGTAATGTTTGCACAGGCCGCGGATGCAGATTGCGTTTTCCATAGGATCAGTCTCCCTCCAACAACAGGTTCAATGTTGCCAGCACCTCCGCCTTGCTGATGCCCCCGGCCAGCGCGGTGTCCACCGCCTGCTGCAGGTATCCCTCCATCTTTTTCAGGGTCTCCTCCCGGTGCAGCTCCATGTTCTGGAGTGCAACGAAGCAGCCCTTGCCGGGCACCGTATTGATGAACCCGGCCTTTTCCAGGTCCTCATAGGCCCGTTTGGTGGTGATCACGCTGATGCGCAGCTCCTTGGCCAGCAGCCGGATGCTGGGCAGCGCCTCGCCCTCCTTGAGCCTGCCGTCAAAAATGGCGGCGCGGATCTGGTCGGTGATCTGGGCATAGATCGGCTTTGGGCTGGAATTGCTGATGTAGATCTCCATCAGTCTTCCTCGCTTTTCCTTTAATTTATCAGACTGTACATATCTGATATATACAGTATATACGCGTATATACACAGTTGTCAAGGCTCCGGAGAAAAAATCTGAAAAAAGCGCAAAAATCACCCGGTTGGATAAGAGCATGATACAATTTTGATACGAACTGCAGATATCATCAAAGCACAGGGCGGGCATCCGCACTGGAACAGAGAAAAGAGGAACCCCAATGAATCCCATTTTGATTGTTGACGATGAACGCCCCATTGCCGAGCTGATCGAGCTTACCCTGTTGCAGGCGGGCTACCAGTGCGAGATCGCGCTGGACGGCGATACTGCCGCGGATAAGATCGAGACCGGCCGGTACGATCTGATTTTGCTGGACATCATGCTGCCGGGTGTCGATGGCTATGAGCTGATGGAATACGTGCGCCCCACCGGAACGCCGGTGATCTTCCTGACCGCTAAGGGCATGCTGGCAGACCGGGTGCGGGGCCTGCGCATGGGAGCGGACGATTATATCGTGAAGCCCTTCGAGCCGCTGGAGCTGCTGGCCCGGGTGGAAAGTGTGCTGCGCCGGGCAGGACGGGGCGGCGGGGTGCTGCGGGCCTTTGACATTGTGGTGGACCCGGTGGCCCGCCGGGTGGAAAAAGGCGGTATACCGGTGGCCCTCACGCCCAGGGAGTTTGATTTGCTGGTGCTGCTTCTGCGCAACCAGGGCATTGCCCTCTACCGGGATGTGATGTACGAGCGGGTGTGGGGCGGCGAGGAGGAAGCGGGCAGCCGCACGCTGGATCTGCACATCCAGCGTCTGCGCAAAAAGCTGGGCCTTGCAGATAAGATCAAGACGGTGTATAAAATCGGTTATTTACTGGAGGTGGAAACGTGAAACTGGCAGCCAAACTGACATTTGCCATCCTGCTGCTGTTGGCGCTTTTGTTGAATCTGGGGGCGGCCTGGCTGATCGGCAGCGGATTTTCCGCCCAGCTGCGGGCGGCGGCGCAGCAGAATGCGGCCGCACATCGGGCGGAGTGCTATCAGCTGCAAAAGGAAATGATTGAAAACCCGGACCTGGAGACCCAGTCCCCACTGGTGACCCGATACGGGCAGCAGCGCATCGCGCAGACAGGGGAAGGGCTGGCCATCCTCAGCGAAGAGGGAGCCTTCCTCTATTCCGGTATCGGAATGGTGAATGGCTGGCAGCCGGTGCTGCGGGCAGTGGATGCAGGAGCGGACGAAATGACCTACGCCAAAGAGGGGGCAAACATCTGGCAGCTGTTTGCAAGCCCGGTGCAGTGGCAGGGGAGAACCTTGTGGCTGGTGAGCAGCTGCGATGTGAGCGAGGTGTTCCGGCTGCGGAACCAGCAGCTGGCGGGGTTTGCCCGCCTGGAAGTGCTTGCCTTTGCCGGGGTGGCGCTGGTGGTGTGGGCGGTGAGCCGCCGCCTGACCCGGCCGCTGAAAGCCTTGGAGGAATCCGCACGGGCCATCGCGGCGGGCTCCTACGACCGGCGAACCGGCATGACCGGAACCGATGAGGTGGCCAGCCTTGCCGCCAGCTTTGATGTCATGGCCGAGGCGGTGGAGCAGCGGGCGCAGCAGCTGGATCTGGCGGTGCACCAGAGAGAGGACTTTGTGAGCGCCTTCACCCATGAGTTGAAAACCCCCATGACCAGTATGCTTGGCTATGCGGACCTGCTGCGCAGCGCCGAGGTGAAGCCGGAGGTACGCCAGCGGGCGGCAAATTACATTTATCACGAGACAAAACGGCTGGAAGCATTGAGCGCCAAGCTGATGACCTTTATGACGCTGGACCCGGAGCATAAAACGTTGGAGCTGCGCCCGGTTTCGCTGGCGGCGCTGGCGGAAAAGACGGCCCGCGCTCTGCCCGCAGAATGCCCGATCCGGCTGTGCTGGCAGGGCTTTGAAACAGGCTGTGTTCTGGGAGACGAGGAATTGCTCACCGCGCTGCTGGAAAATCTGATCAGCAACGGAATGCGGGCCGAGTCGAAGGACGGCAGGATACACATTGCCGCTTGCTGGGAAAGCAGTCAGGTGGAGATCATGGTGCGTGACCGGGGCCGGGGAATCCCGCAGACAGAGCTGGAACGCATTACCGAGCCATTCTATATGGTGGATAAATCCCGCGCCAGAGCCCAGAACGGCAGTGGTTTCGGTCTGGCACTCTGCGATCGCATTGCCCGGCTGCACGGCACTCGGCTGGAATTTGAGAGCCAGCCCGGCGAGGGCACAACGGTACGATTTACATTAAAGGAGGCGGCGGGATGAGCAAAAAACAGCGAATCAAAACGAGCCTGTTCTGCGCCGGAGCATTGCTGCTGGTGCTGGCCTGTATGGGGTTGCCCTCTGCCTTCTGTGTCATGCAGCAGGCAAGGCTGCTGCAAACCAGCCATTCCCGCCCGGCGGAAGAAAATGCCCTTTCCAGCCAGGGGCGGGAGAACGCGCTGGCAAAGCTTCTGTATGACCGGCAGTTCCTGGCGGGCAGCACGCCGGAATGGGATTCCACCGGCTGGCAGGTGTTGGAGCAAACCGAAGAGGGACAGATGAATTCGATTGGCGCAGCACTGGAACAATTGCGAAAAGCAGGCCTGCTGGATGAAACGCAAACTGCGGCAGCGTATGCGCTGCTTGAAACCGAACAACCCGATGCCTGCAAAAATGCTATGCGGGATGCGGCAGGCTTTGTGCGCTATGAGTGGGGCACAGAGGCCGACAGCCTTCTGCTGGAGCTGGGCCCCGGTGAAGAAGTGGTGCGGCTGCGATGGAGTGTTGGCGGGCAGCTGCGGGCAGCTGAGCTGTTGGAGGCATACAAACGATTTTTGAACGTGACAGAATTTACCGACTGGAAGGATCTTTCCAGTGAGGACGGCCATCTTGCCGCTGCCTATTCCCCGGCGGCGCAGCTGTATGTGTATGCATCGGACAAGGGCGGTACAGAGCTTGGCGCAGAGCACAAAACGCCGGAACAGATCGCCACGGCAATGAAAGACAAGAAGGAGGGAACGGCATGAACTGCATAACAAAAACGACGGCGCTGGCATTGAGCCTTCTGCTGCTGGCAGGCTGCGGCATACAGCCCGCTCAAAGCGAAGTGTTCACAGAAGCGACAGCGCAGCCCACAGTGAAGAGTGCATTGTACCAGACCGGCGGAAGCAGAGGGGTGGACTGGAGCATCAAAGGCGAGAATGCCTTCACCGTGGCCCGAAGTGGACAGGGGGCCTTTCTGCAGGCCATCGACCTGACCGATGGCAGCTGTACACCGCTCTGTTCGCAGCGGGAATGCCCCCACAGCGGCGCGGATTGTCCGGCCTGGGTGGAAGAGCAGGGCACGCTACCCTATGTGAACTGCCTGGAAAACGGCGATCTGGTCTTATATTATCTGACCAATAAGGCGCTGGGCGGCAAAGCAGCCGTGGAGCTGCGGGCAGCGGACGGCACCCTGATTCAGGCGCCCATAGCCTTGCCGGAGGAAGGGCAGGGCTGGTCTCCTTCCGGATTTTACAGTGACGGTAAAGATTTATATGTGGTGCGGGAGGATCGGTGGTACCGGTCCGGCTGGCTGCCTCTGTATCGGCTGTACCGCATCCATACGCAGGCGGACGATGCGTTCGGAAGTATGGAGGAAGCAGCAAGCTGGCAGCTGGAAAACACCTCGATCCTCACCGGGCAATCCACCGGCAACGGATTGCTGGTTTGTCAACTGGCCGATGGTGGGCAGATTCTCAGCGAACTGCTGTGGAATGGAGAAATACGCACCATCCGCCGGGCGCAGCCCCAGCAGATGTTCTGGACAGCCCAATATTCCGGCAGCCTGGAACCGGAGCCTACCATCTGTTTGTACGACAGTGTGAGCGGCCGGCTGGAACGGCTGGACTCTGCCACGGGTGAGAGCGTGCAGACCGCCGCATTGGAAACGGGGCTTTCGCTGGTGGGAACACCATTCTGGCTGGAGGATACATTATATGTAGGGACGTTACGGGAAGGCGGAGCAGAGCAGGCGTTCGCTATCCATGAAGATGGAACCGTGGAGCCGATTGTCCGCCAGACCAGCCGGAACGGAGCAATTGGTCCGGCGGTTCCGTTGGCCGTGATTGGGGACAGGCTGCTGGTGCAGCTGAACGAAACCATGGTGGAAACCAGTTACCGGGATAAGGACGGAAAACTGGTTGCCGGCCAGACCAGTGAATTCCGTTACGGCCTGTTCACACCGGAGCAGTATATGACGAACGATGCGGAATGTCTGCCCGTTCAAGGGGCATTTTGAGGAGTGAGAAACGATGAAAAAGCATATCCAAGCAACGGCATTGGCGGTTAGCCTGCTGCTGATGGTCGGCTGCGGCACTGCCCGGAGCCAAAGCGAGCCAATCCCGGCAGCGGAGCAGGCCAATGCGGAACAGACCCTGGGGGGACTGCATTTTGCGCAATCCAGTCAGGGGGACGGAAGTGTTTGGATCGTGTCCGGTGATCAGGCATTTCTGGCGGGCGAACGGCAGATCGACGGGGGATGCCTTCTGCAATCGGTGGATTTAACGACCGGGCAGCGGACGGTTTTGTGCGGTAAAGCGGACTGTGCCCATTCCGACCAGGACTGCGATGCATGGCTGCGCAGGGATGGATTCATTCAGATGACGGAGACGGAGTCGGGGCAGCTGGCGCTGTTCTGGCAGATCGATGGCGAAGCGTCGGTGGAGCTGCGGGACCTGAGCGGAAAGGTGCTCCGTTCGCAGACAAAGATTTCCGCATTGCCGGTGAGCGGACCCGTGTATCGGGACGGGGGCAGTTTGTACTATATGTGCAGCGCCGAGCAATACCAGAATTTGTGGCGGGTGAATGTGGAGGACTCCGAGCGGTTCGGCCAGTGCGAAGAGGTTTGTCGCTGGCAGCTGGCGGAGAATCCGTACCCGCTGCTTTATACAGAGAATGGCATTGTGGTGGAACAGACCAGCGGTACCGGAGAAGAGGAAAATCAGGGGACGACCTGCCTGTATCTGCTGCGCTGGGAGAACACGGTGCAGAAGATTTTTGAGCAGGATCTGGCTCAGGGCATGATCTGGAAAGCGGAAGGAGATACGGCATTGTTTGCTTATCAGCGGGCAAGCGGAATGCTGGAGCAAATTAATCCGGCCGATGGTACACGGACGGAATTTGCGCAGGTGCAGCCGGGCATTCGATATGCAAACCCGGTCCATCTGACTCAGGGCCGATTGATCTATAGCTGGAATGACGGCGAAGCCCATGGGCAGAGCTGGGTGGAGCAGAATGGCCAGCCGGTGGAGATCAAGGCTCTTTCCCGCGGTCACAATGGGGGTGTAACGGATGTCATTGCGCTGCAGGCGTTGGGAAACGGACGTCTTCTGGCGGATCTGGGGGATCTGGAATATCCCATAACGGAAACCGGTACGGACGGCAAGGTCTTTTCCATGAATACCAGCGAACGGCTGTATGGTATTTTCACACTGGATGAGTATTGTCAGGGTGGAAAGGAGTATCTGCCGGTTCAGGCGGAAGCGGAATTCTGACAAAAAAACAGCCCGCCGGGCAACGCATGCAGAACGCGTTACCCGGCGGGCTGTTGATTTTAATAAAGGTTACCGGCCCAGCAGCTTGCCCAGCTTTACCTTAAGAGGGGTATAGCCGTTTTTGGCATCGGAGGTGAAATCGGAGGCAACCTCCCACTTCCAGCGCTGATTGTCGAAGTAGAGCACATCACCCTCCTGTCCGGTCAGGGCCTTGGGCAGAGCGTTGGGGTCCACCAGCGGGTCAAAGGGCTGCTGGTAGCTGAGCACGCCCTCCGGCGAGATGCTGGCCCATACTCCGAATACGAAGCAGGCGCCTTCGCCGTAGCAGAAGCGCTCAAAGCGGACCTTGCCGTCGTAGTAGAACGAAAGGCAGTCACGGAATTTGTTCAGGTATTCCTTTTCGTAGCGGCGGCCGCAGTTTGCGCCCGCCAGCTGTTTGGCAGAAATGTTCATGGCAGTTTCCCTTCCCGCAGCCGGGCCGCAAACAGGCGGCAGGGCAGGCGGCGTTTGTTTTTTTCATTATAACAG
>NZ_JAGHKE010000106.1:0-6978 GCF_017889395.1 Allofournierella sp.
GATGATCACACCGGCGGCCAGGCCGCTGATCACCGCGATGAACACGCCGGTGGCGTGCTCGGCAGGCAGCAGCCAGTGGATGGCGAACCAGGCACAGATGGCGATCAGCACGCTGCTGATGTAGGTGCCGGTGCGCAGGGCGGCCAGCAGGTTTTTCTGGCTGGCGCCCTCCTTGGTTTTAACGAAGAAGGTGCCCAGAATGGAGCACAGCACGCCCAGCGCGGCCAGCAGCATGGGAACGCCCACGCCCTGCATGTCGAAGCCTGCGGCCACGGCCAGCGCGCTGGTGGAAACGATGGAGCCCACATAGGACTCGTACAGGTCGGCACCCATGCCGGCAACGTCACCCACGTTGTCGCCCACGTTGTCGGCGATAACGGCGGGGTTGCGGGGGTCGTCCTCGGGGATTCCCGCCTCCACCTTGCCCACCAGGTCGGCGCCAACGTCCGCCGCCTTGGTGAAGATACCGCCGCCCACACGGGCAAACAGCGCCATTGAGGAAGCACCCATGCCGAAGGTGAGCATATTGGAGGTGATGTTCTGGATCAGGATCTCCTGACTGGCCACCGGATCAATGGCAGTGTACCAGAAATGCAGGAAAAAGTACCAGATGCTCAGGTCCAGCAGGCCCAGGCCCACCACCGTGAAGCCCATGACCGAGCCGGCGCTGAAGGCCACCCGCAGGCCCTTGTTCAGGCTATTGGAGGCAGCGTTGGCGGTGCGACAGTTGGCCATGGTGGCGGTGCGCATGCCAATAAAGCCGGACAGGCCGCTGAAAAAGCCGCCGGTCAGGAATGCGAAGGGGGTGAAAAAGCTCAAAAAGCCCAGGAATGCCATGATCAGAAGGATCACGAAGACCACGGCGAAGAAGATGGCCACGCCTTTATACTGACGCTTTAAGTAGGCGGTCGCACCATTGCTCACCGCGGCCGAGATCTTGGCCATCTGGGGTGTGCCCTGCGGCTCTTTTTTGACGCGGGCGAACATGGTCGCCGCGAACAACAAGGCAAGCACAGAGCCTGCTGCAACAAAATACATCGCGCTCATGATCGAATGATCCCTCCTTGTTCCAAAAGCCCGGCAGGCCGGGAGATACAGGGTAAAACCGATTCCCGGAAAAGAAATCCAAATTTCACCGTTGCCTTCATTATAGAACGAAATACCCGGAAAAACAAGAATGATGCACAAAATATTTTTTGCTTTGTAGAATATTTTGTAAAAATAGTTGAAAACGTATTTCCTTTATCACACGAAAGGATTATAATAGACTAAACACAATGGATGATTAGGCGATTCAGCCGTTTTTTCTTGGAAAAAGGTTGCATCCCCCAAAAGTTTTTTGCTACAATTTGATAAAGTGAGAAAGGGCGGGACAGCATGAAGCGAGGGCTTGTACTGGCGGGCGGCGGTGCCCGGGGCAGCTACCAGGTCGGGGTCTACCAGGCACTGACCGAGCTTGCCTGGCGGCCGGATGTGATCACCGGCACCTCGGTGGGCTGTTTGAACGGGGTCATGTTCGCCACCGGGCAGTGGGCCACCGCCCGGGATATGTGGCTGACCATCGATACCCGCCAGGTGATTACAGACCCGCCGGACCCGGATCAGGGAATGCTGAACTTCTGGCAGGAGACGGTGCGCTGCGGCGGACTGGATGTGACCCCGCTGGAGGGGATCGTGGACCGGGTGCTGGATGAGGAGGCCCTGCGAACCTCCCCCATCGAATTCGGGCTGGTCACCGTGAACAAACGGACCCTGCGCCCGCTGGAGCTCACCGCACAGGAGATCCCGCAGGGACAGATGAAGGATTACCTTCTTGCCTCCGCTGCCTGTTTCCCTGCCTTCCGGCCCCGGGCCATTGAGGGCAAGGAGTTCATTGATGGCGGCTATGCCGACAATATGCCGGTGGGCCTGGCGCGCCGCATGGGCGCGGAGGAAGTTGTGGCCGTGGATGTGGACGGCATCGGCGTGATGCGGCGGCTGCCAGCGGATATCCCGGTCATTCTGGTTCGCAGTCACTGGGAGCTGGGCGCGATCCTGACCTTCGATCCCCGCCAGGCCGCACAGAACATTGCCCTGGGCTACAACGATACCTATCGGGCCTTCGGCCGTATCCTGGGCATTGCTTACAGCATCCAGGCCGGGCAGGAACGGGTGCTCACCGAGAACTTTATCCGCCCTTATGCCGAGCTGCTGCGCCGGGTCATGGGAGCAAACCCCTCGCTTACCTTTACGGAACAGGCGGCGCTGGGCGGGCTGGAAAAGCTGGCGACCACGGCCGCAGCCCGGGCACTGGCTCCGCTGGAGCGGGCCTGTGAGCTGGCCGGTGTGGCACCGGAGCCGGTCTACACCGCCCGGCAGTTGTTTGACGAATTTTTGCAGCAGGTGGACCCTCAGATCTGCCTGCGGTTTGCGCCCCTGTTTGAAGAGGGGGCGGGTATTTGTATCCGGGAGTCCGCCCAGGCGGCAGCCGCCCCCGGAGAGTTTCTGCAGGCGCTTGTGGCGGCAAGCCTGCACAGATCCCAGGGAGGTGAGGTTCCATGAGAAGATTCACAGGCATCAGCGCATCCAAAGGGCTGGTCATGGGGCCGGTCCACCGGCTGCACCACGGCACTGCCGGCTTGGCGCGTGTGGTCGGTCTTCCGGTGCGTGAGCAGGCCCTGTTCGATGCGGCTGTGATCCTGGCAAAAGAGGAGCTGCGCGTTCTGGAGGAAAAAACCGACGGCACCCAGCAGGCCATTCTTATGTTCCAGCGGATGATGCTAGAAGATGCAGGTCTGCTGACGCAGGTGGCCCAGCGCATCGCGGACGGCGATGGCGCGGCCGCCGCCATGGAATGGGTGGGCAGGCACTATGCCGCCACCCTGGAAAATCTGGACGATGAATACATGAGCCAGCGCTCGGTGGATGTGCTGGATGTCTGCCGCCGGGTGGTGAATATTCTGGACGGCGAGCCCCGCAAGGCTCCCGAGCTGGAGGTCCCCTGCATTCTGGTGGGGGAGCGCATCTTCCCCAGCGACATCATCAGCATCGACCGGGCCAAGATTCTGGGCTTTGCCACCAGCGGCGGCAGTATCCAGAGCCACGCGGCCATTATGGCCCGTACCATGGACATTCCCGCCGTGGTGCAGCTGGGCAATGAGATGCTGGATTACAGCGAGGGGCAGGCCGCCATTCTGGATGCCTATAACGGTGACATGATCGTCAAGCCGGACGCGGACGCGGTGCGCCACGCTCAGCGGCGGATTGTGGGCGAGGGTATGCTGAAAAAGCGGATGGCCTTCCTGAAGGACCAGCCCTGCGTGACCAAGGACGGCACCGCTGTGACCCTGATGGCCAACTGCTCCAGTCCCACCGACATTCGGGCCGCCATGGACGCGGGTGCAGATGGCGTGGGACTGCTGCGCAGCGAGTTCGTTATTACCGGCGATCACATTCCCGGCGAGGACGAGCAATACTATTATTATATGACCTGCCTGGAAGCGGCTGCCGGTCGACCGGTAATCATCAGCACCTTTGACATCGGGGCGGACAAGCGGGTGGCGGAGCTGGAGGATACCATCAATTATTCCCCGCTGGGGATGAGAGGTGTGCGGCTTCAACTGAGCCACCCGGAGCTGTTCGTCACCCAGATGCGGGCGCTGCTGCGTACCGCGCTCAAGGGCGATTTGCGAATCATGTTCCCCATGATCACCGGCCCGGCGGACTGGAAGGAAGCCCTGGAGCTGGTGGAGGTGGCCAAGAGCCAGCTGCGCCGGGAAGGCGTGCCCTTCAATGAAAAGGTTCCGCTGGGTGCAATGATCGAGGTGCCCAGCGCTGCCCTGCTGGCCGATGAGATTCTGGCAGACCGCTGCTCCTTCGTGCACATCGGTACCAACGATCTGACCCAGTACACCTACGCGGCCGACCGGCGGGACAGCCGGATGTCCGGCTATTTTACCGGCTGGCCCCACGCGGTGGGCCGCCTGATCGACATGGTGGTGGCGGCCGCCTGGAGCCAGGAGCTGCCGGTTACCATCTGCGGCGTGAGTGCCACTGATCCGGATACTGCCGAGCGATTCATCCGCCAGGGCGTGCGGGGACTGTGCATGGAGGCGCGCAGTCTGATGCAGATCAAGGCTCACCTGCTGGAGCTGGATCTGAATGAGCCACCTCGCTTCCAGCGATAGCACAGATAAAAAATCCCCTGTTCCGCAACCCGCGGCGCAGGGGTTTTTTGCTTGTTTGCGCGAATTTGCGCAAAAATGCGAAGGCGACTCAAAATAAAATGCAGAAATTTGATTGTTTTTGATAGAAAATGCTTGAATTCGCCAAATGACTGTGCTATAGTGAAACCAGAACGAGAGATACAGGCAAAGGGGGCGGCGAAATGCTGGCAGAAAAACGGTTTGCGGTGATTCTGGATGTGCTGGCAAAGCGCCGGGCGGCAACCGTCACCGAGCTGGCTCAGCGGCTGGACACTTCGGAATCCACCGTGCGGCGGGATTTGATGATCCTGGCCGAGCAGGGCAAGCTGAACAAGGTGCACGGCGGTGCCACCGCAGTGGATGCCACCTTCGAGAGCGGCGAACCCACCATGAGCGCAAAGGAGCATCTCAATCAGGTCCAGAAGGATCAGATCGCCCGCTATGCGGCGGCCCAGATCCAGCCGGACGATGTGATTTTCCTGGACGCGGGCAGCACCACTCTGCGGATGCTGGAATACATGGAGCCCAGCGACGGGCTGCTGATCGTGACCAACGGCATTCTACACGCCCAGCGGCTGGTAAACAAGGGGTTCAGAGCTTACATCCTGGGCGGCATGCTCAAGACCGGCACCGAAGCCATTGTTGGGGCGGGCGCCGTGCAGTCCCTGAGCCATTACAACTTTACCAAGGCCTTTATCGGCATCAACGGCATCACCGTGGGCCAGGGCTACACCACGCCGGATGTGGAGGAAGCCCAGGTCAAGTCGATGGCGCTGCGACAGGCCTATATCAAATATGTGCTGGCGGATTCGTCCAAGTTCGGGCGGGTGTCGGCGGTCACGGTGGCTCCCATCGACCAGGCCTGCATCGTCACCGATCATCTGCCGGACAAGAGCTATCGCAAGCATGCAGTGATCAAGGAGGTAGAAGGGTTATGATATACACCGTTACGTTCAATCCCGCGCTGGACTACGTGGTGCGCATGGATGCGCTGGCCCTGGGCCAGGTGAACCGCACCGTCAGCGAGGATGTACAGCTGGGCGGCAAGGGCATTAACGTGTCCTGGGTGCTGCGGGAGCTGGGCCATGAAAATGTGGCGCTGGGCTTTGTGGCCGGATTCACCGGCAAGGCCATTGAGGACGGTCTGGCCGCCAAGGGTGTCGCCACCGACTTCATCCACCTGCCCGCCGGTCTCACCCGCATCAACGTGAAGCTGAAGGCCGGCGAGGAGACCGAGATCAACGGCAAGGGCCCCGACATCAGCGCCGAGGCGCTGGAGGAGCTGCTGTGCAAGCTGGATGCTCTGGGCGAGGGCGATGTGCTGGTTCTGGCCGGCAGCATTCCCGCAAGCATGCCCAGCGATGTGTACGAAAGCATTCTGGCCCGTCTGGAGGGCAAAAAGGTTCTCTGCGCGGTGGATGCCACCCGGGACCTGCTGGTAAACGTGCTCAAGTACAAGCCCTTCCTGATCAAGCCCAACAATCACGAGCTGGGCGAGATCTTCGGCCGGGTCCTCAACACCGACGAGGAGATTCGGGAGTGCGCCGAAAAGCTGCAGCAGCAGGGTGCGCGCAACGTGCTGGTCAGCATGGCCGGCGACGGTGCGATGCTGCTGGATGAGAACGGCGGCTGCCACCGTCTTGCCGCCTACAAGGGCAAGGTAAAGAACTCGGTGGGTGCGGGCGATTCCATGGTGGCAGGCTTCCTGGCCGGTTATCTGGATACCGGCGATTATGCCCATGCGCTGCGTGTGGGCAGTGCCGCGGGCAGCGCCACCGCCTTCTCGGATGTGCTGGCCACCCGAAGCGAAATCGAGGCTCTTTTGAACCAGGCATAAGCGTGCATCGCGGAACCCAAAACCGCACGCCTGCAAATAGATCGTATCCCCCTGAAAAAGAATGAGAGAAAGGAATCGAGTATCATGCGTATTACGGATTTGCTCAGACCGGAAAGCGTGGAGCTGCATACCAGCGTAGCGAATAAAGAAGCAGCCATCGATAAACTGATCGGCCTGCATGTGGCCGGTGACAATCTGGCGGATGTGGAGGCCTACAAGAAGGCCATTCTGGCCCGTGAGGCCCAGAGCAGCACCGCCATTGAGGCGGGCATTGCAGTGCCCCACGCCAAGAGCGAGGCGGTCAAGCGCCCCGGTCTGGCGGCTATGACCCTGGACAACGGTGTGGACTACGGCGCCATGGACAAGAAGCCCAGCGATCTGTTCTTTATGATCGCCGCTCCCATGGACGGCAACCTGCACCTGGAGATCCTCAGCCGCCTGATGGTTCTGCTGATGGATGGCGACTTTACCGCCAAGCTGCGGGCCGCTGCCACTGTGGAAGAGTTCATGAAGGCTATTGATGATGCCGAGAGCGCCAAATACGGCGACACCAAGCTGCCCAAGGTGGAGACCGTGAACGATGATGCTTCCGCTCCCGCACAGCCTGCTGAGGAAAAGAAGGCTGAGGGCTACCGGGTGCTGGCGGTTACCGCCTGCCCCACCGGCATTGCCCACACCTACATGGCCGCCGAGGCTCTGGAGAAGGCCGGCAAGGCGATGGAGATCCCCCTGAAGGCCGAGACCAACGGCTCCGGCGGTGCCAAGAATGTGCTGACCGCCGAGGAGATCGCCGCTGCCGACGGCATCATCGTGGCCGCTGACAAGAACGTGGACACCGCCCGTTTTGACGGCAAGCGCGTGCTGTTCGTTCCCGTGAGCGAGGGCATCCATCATCCGGAGGAGCTGATCCGCAAGATCGCGGAGAAGCAGGTTCCCATCTACCACTACTCCGGCGCG
>NZ_JAGHKE010000002.1:0-40634 GCF_017889395.1 Allofournierella sp.
GTCAGGGCGTCAGTGGCCTTCTGCTGAGGGTCCGGGGTAGCGGTGGGGACAGACGAAACAGAAACGGTGCTTTGGGGCGGCTGTACCACCCGAACGCCGGTATTCATTAAGTAATAAGGTACGCCCCAGCTGAGCACAAGCAGCGCGGCAGCACACAGGAGCACAGCCAGAACGCGGGCAGGGGTTTTCATGGATTCAGCCCTCCTTGACTGGATGATGAATGGTGCTTTTAGTATACGTGTTTTCGGCCCGCCCGGCAAGTTTCGACCGAAAAAACCGATTGACTTTTGCAAGGGCATGCTGTATACTGAATCTTGTTCCATAAAAGAGAATCATGTGCAGATGTAGTTTAGTGGTAGAACTCCAGCTTCCCAAGCTGGCTGTGTGGGTTCGATTCCCATCATCTGCTCCAAAGAAACCCCGCAAGGCACAAGGCTTTGTGGGGCTTTTGTTTTGCTCAATAACACACTTTTGAACACACTTCCGTTCAGAACGATCCGCCGGGCCGGACCTCTGGCAAGAGGGTTGCCGAAAAATTCGGCAACGTGCCGACAGGTAGTTGTCCAACTGTTTGACAACCTGCTGTATAGTCTAATTTTACGGATAGTAAACCCGGCGGCCCGCGGTGCTTTCCTGGGCTGTGATGCATCAGGCCGTTAAATCCGCAAGCCTTGCGGATTTAAATAGTCCACGTTGGCCGATTTAACCCGCCGGGCTTTTGCCGCTTGTGGCAAAGCGGCGAGGAAGCGGTGAGACTGGAGAGCCTGAGCATTCCCCCGCTTCTGGGGAAGCGTCGCCACAAGTGGCTACGGAGTATCCGCCGGGACTATGCCCACAAGTGGGTACGCTCTTCCCCGGCTCGTTGGGAAACCGTTGCAGCCAACTGCAAAGAGCTGATTCTTTGTGCAAAATGCCAGAGCTCGCCCACACTACCGGCTCCGATCCGGCGTGATTGGGCGCTCCTGGTTCAACAAAATGCACAAGGCAGTCCCGGCGGCTGGATGATCTAAGTTATACAGAAAACCCCCACCGGAGCCACACAGGCAACGGCGGGGGCTTCTCTATTTCATTGCTTTTCAGGGCCGGAGCTGTCCCGCTCCATAGCCTCGTTTATGGCCCGATTGATGAACGCATTGACACTTTCGCCGTGTGCTTCCGCGTAGGCCTGAATTTCGGCTTTGCGCCCTTTCGGCATGGTCAAATTCACGCGGTCGTAGGCTTTTGCATTCCACTTGTTGTTTGCTTTCGTTCTCGCAGTTCCCATGGTATCACCTCGACCTTATTATACATCAGAAAATGTAATTGCGCAAGTGTACAAAATGTACTTATGCAATTACAAAACATTGTGCATTTCGTCAATTGAATACACTTGCGCAATGATATATAATATAATCACAGCAAGGGAGCCGGAAAGGAGGCAGGCATGACAAGCAAGCAGTTTGAACAGCTTCCCAAGAGCGAACAGCTTGAACGGTTCGACAGATACAAAAAAGCGGCTACCTGCTCCAACAGATAACCGCATAGCAGAAACCACTTAGCAACCAACTAAACAGGCTCCCTTGCTGCTTTCATTGTATCAGAACCGCACACGAAATGCAAGATGAACACTCAGCCGCCGGGCAGCCGAAAGCGCCCGCAAGCGGCGGCCCATATCCCTGTGAACCTACGGGCAATAGTCAGGAAGATGACCGCCGGGCGGCTCCACAATGAAAGGAAGTTCCCCATGAAAAAGACCGAACTGCGCAAAGCAATGAACGAATATCAGCAGATCACCGCTCAGATCGCCCAGCTGGAGAAGCAGAAGGCCGCCGTGGCCGACCGGATCAAGGCCCACATGGATGCCGCCGGGGTGGATGAAATGCAGATCGACGATACCACGGCCCGCTACAAGGAAGTGACCAGCAATCGCTTTGACAGCAAGGCATTTGCGGCCGCCCACAAGCGCCTGTATGCCATGTTCTGCAAACCCCAGACCGTCCGCCGGTTCACAATCGCATAACGCAAGCAGAAGGCCCGCCAGGACAAACCCGGCGGGCCTTATTGCTTCGCATCATCGAAAAAGCCGTACAACTCATTTGCATCCAGGCCAAGCAGCTCGGCCAAGTGCTTTGTGCTTGATGCAGCAAGGCGGAGTTCCTTCTCTTCCTGGCGTTCCACAAGGCGCTCCTGCACGCTGCCGCCGCTCTTCCAGGCTCCGAAGCCGGTTCCCTGGTAGGCCCGGGAAAGAAGATCCTCGCCGTAGAATCGGCGCAGCTCCTGGTTTTGTCGCAGCGCCCGCAGTGCCTTGTCCTCCATCTGCCGGATTCGCTCCTGGGTTACTCCGTCAAGCTCGGCGGCCTGCCGGAGGGTCAGTCCCTCATAGAATCGCCGGGCAATCACGTCCCGCTGCCGATCGGGCAACAGGGACAGCGCCTTGTCCAGCACCGCCCGCAGCTCCTGCCGGTAGCTGTTCTGCTCTGCATCCTCAAAGGCCTGGGCAGCCGCCGGGTCTGGGGTTACATCGGCCCGGGTAACTTCTCCGTCATCGTCCCACGGGACAGGCTCGTCCAGGCTCTGGGCGCTGTCCAACGGTTCCGCCGAGACTCTCACCCGGCGGCCGTCCTCTGTGACCACATACCGCCCACGGCCCTGCAAGATGGCCTTCTGGATTCGATGCTGCACAAAATATTGCAGCGCCGTCAGAAAAGCGCCTTTCTCCGGGTTGTGGTACTCTGCTGCCTCTTTCACGGCAAAATAGCTTTCCTGGTCGAAGTCCTCCAGGGTAACCCCGGCGGATTCGGCCACGCTCTGATTCCGGCTGTACCAGCGCCAGAACATTGTGTGAATCACAGGTCGGTTGATTTCCCACAGCTGAGCCAGGGCCGCACTGTTGCCCTGGCAGGCCAGCTGGGCGAGCATGCTGTTCAGCTCCTGGCGCTGATCGAGTGGCGGTGCGGCCTGCTGTGTGCCCGTTCCGCCGGGGGTTCTGGTTTCTTCCATTGTGCTGCCCTCCCGTTCGTGCTATACTGGTGATAAGGGTTGTGGGCCGTCCGGGAGGGCGGCTCTTTTTTTATTTCTCAGGGTTCCGGCCAGCTGTCGGCCAGATGGGAAAGAGCGTTACCATGGAATCGCAGGCAAGCTCGAACTCCGTCTTCCCGGGCGTTTCCCAGCAGTACCGCCGAGATATCCTTCCACGCTGTATGCCGGATGCTCCTCTTTCCGGTCCGCGGGTCTTTGGAGGGTTTCAGGTATCGCAACCGCAGCACCTCCCGCTCAAGTGGATCAGACAGCGCAGCCACAGCCGCCTCAATCTCTGCCATCTCCCGGCGGTTCGCTTGCGCGATGGGAGCAATCTCCCGGGCGTACTCCTCCGACCGGCTGCCGCATGGGGAAGGCTGCTCCCGGTCCATCTGTTGAAGCGTGGCCAACCGCTCCAGCCGGATGCGCACTTCCAGCCGAAGCCCGGTGTATCGCTCCAGCCGGGTTTTGGCCTCGTCTCTTGTCATGTTTTCACCAACCTTTTCCGACATTTTGGCCGGGGAAGCCTCGCAGCCACCCCGGCGGGTCTATCAAGTGTTCAGCTCAGCCAGCAGCTGGGCGGCCTTTTCTTCGGGGATGGTGAGCGCTTGGGCAACCAGGGCCGACCGATCGGGCGAAAGGGCACCGCCCAAAAGATGCTGCAGGAATGTCAGCACCACCTGTACTTGTGCGAAAGTCGCCATTGTGATTTCTCCTCTCATTCGTGGGTGTTGGAAGCTGTGTGGGTTCTTCGTCTCCGCGCCCGCTCTTCTCTGATGCCGCTGATCCGGCCAGCGTTGAATATATCGCTGATAAACACGGCAGTTTCCCAGTTGAATGGGTGGGGATCGTCGGTTCCGCTGCGCAGCCTCAAAAGCTCGTTCACAAGGCTATCCGTGGCAATAAACGCGGGGTTGTATCGTCCGAGAGTATCGGCTTCATGTACTGTGATGTGGATCATGTTCCAGCTCACAGCGCCTCACCCCCTTCCAGAAGCGGCCCGGCGGTCAGGCAGCAGCCAGCGGCGCCGAAGCCCCACAGGATGCACAGCAAGAGCCCGGGCACGATGCCCACAAGACCTTCCACGATGGCCCCAAGCTGGCCCACGGTCAGCAGGGCATAGAACACAGTGGCGATGAGAAAAGCCGTCTGGCGGGCCTTTCCGGCGGCCCGCCGCTTGCGGTATGTAAGGTTCATTCCGCTGCGCCTCCTTCCTGCCGCTCGGCGATCTGGGCGGCGGTGCGCTGCCACAGCTCGGACAAGTCCACATCTACGCCCAGGCTCTCGCCTTTGCGCACGGTGGTAACGGTGTAGCCCTGGGCGGCGAACTGCTGGGAGATCCAGCCCGCCGGGCGGATTCCAAGGCGACCGAGCGCGCTGATCCGGCCGCCGTCCAGCACCACGGCCTCACGCTTTACGGTGCGGGGCTTCGGCTCCCGCTGGTCGATGTACTCCACTTCGTAGGCGGTCAGATTGATGGTCTTGAAAAATTTCATTGCTCATTCCTCCGTTTTCTGATAAACTGGGAGGGAAACAGGGGTTGTCAATCTGTTTCCCATTTTGCCGGTTGAGAAGTTGGCGCTTCTCAGCCGGCTTTTTTGTTGCCCGGGGCACGATCGAAAAAGTAGTGGTGCCACTCCTCCGGCGGGATCTGCAGCACATCGGCAATGGATTCGATCTGCCAGGCCGTGAAAGGTTGTCGGCCCTGCATCCGGCTGCTCAGGGTGCTTTCTGCCATCCCGGCCCGCCGGGCCACCTCTGCCTGAAGGATCTCCTTCTCCACCATTCTTACGCGCAGTGCTTTGAATAACATCGTTCATTCCTCCTGTCCGGCTTCGATCATGGCCAGTGCCCGGCGGTCGATGCAGAGCACCGGCCCATGGTCGGGGTGCGTTCTGCAAAATTCCATCATGCCGACCGTGGCCTGCTCCGGGGTGTCGCCGGTCATGGCTGAAATCTGCTCGGCGTTGAAATACTCCTCTTCTCCGAACTCATTGCCCAGGGTGAGCCGCAGCCAGGCAAGCGCCCCGCTGTGGGGCAGGCCCTGGGCTTCGGCGCTGGCCAACAGATCCAGCAGCTTGTCCAGGGTCACGCCGTACTTGCGGTACCGCCGGGCGATAAGTTCCAGTTCGCTGTGTGCTTTCATGTTTTCACCTTCCTTGCGTTTATCCGGTCCAGCGCACTTGCGATGGCCAGAAGCTTTCTCAGCGTGGCGGAATCGCTGCGCCGAATGATATAGAGAAGATCGCAAACGTGCTGCACATCGGCAGGCCGCGTCGCCTCTATTCCATTCAGAATACCGGCCATAACATCGTTGTAAGCCTTGCTCACTTTCCATTCTCCTCTCTTAGGCTGCGCGCGATGCTGAGTAGGGCGCAGCTCTTTGCTTCGTAGTCGTACAAGGCGCACGAATGGCGGATGCACTGTCCCCACTGGGGGCCGCTCAGAGCGGCGACGATAAGCAGCAGGGGACAATAATTGTCGGTCGGGTTCATGGTGTTCACTCGCTTTCAATATGGATTTTTGTTTCTCGGTTGCGGGATTCGCCCGACTTTCGGCCCGTTTGGCAGATGCTCACGGCCCTATAGAGTGATGGCAGTGGCATTCTTCCTTGGTTTTTGGCTTCATGGTGCGGTTTTGTGAAAGAATGTCAGCGTGGCACTCTTTCGGATGCTGGCATTCTTGGTGGAAGGATGCCAATGGGTGGAAGGATGCCAAGTTGGCATTCTTCCTGTAAAGCGGCTTAATTACGGGGTTTGTTAGGGAAGAATGCCATCTGTATCACTACGGTAGAAGATGTACCATTTTTGGAGCCCGTCTTTCAAACTCAACTTCTTTGGATAAATCGTGCCAGCGGCTTTTAAATCCTGTCGGGCTCGGTTATATGTTCGCTCGCTGCACCCGGTCTCGTCCATAACTGCAAGTCGGAGTTTGTCGCTCTCCATGCTGCCCGTCTGGCTTTCATTGAGGATGGAAAGAATAGCCTCTTTGGCTTCATCCTTGGAAGCCGCCGGGCGTGTGGGTTTGTCCATGATGAAGTCATAGTCCTTTTTATCGGTGGTGCCCTGGTACACGGCCACAGCGGTTTTGACCCCTTCCACGGTTGCCCCTTCGATGGTGAAAAGCGTCGTTCGGCACTCGGGGGCGTAGCTGTTCTTCTCGTTGCTGACATAGACTTGTTTTGTCACCCGATCCCGGCCCATCATAACAACGCACCGGGATGCGTCCCAGAGGTCTGCAGAATCGGCCAGACGCTGACGGCCTGCAACGGAGCCTTTCTTGTTGGAGTGGGCCACAAGCAGCCCGGCGGAATTGGTTTCACGCAGGACGGCCCTGAGTGGCGTTGTGGCACCGCGCATCTGGTTGCGCTCGGCCATTTTCACATCCATGGGGAGAAATGCCTGATACGGGTCTACTATAACCAGATCGGGCGCGGTGTTGCGGATGATCTCGGTCATTAACTCGCTGTCGATCGACAACAAGCAGCCGTTCTTACGAAAGAAACCGTCCGAAGTTTCCACGAACACCTTTTCCACATCTGCTCCGGCGGCCAGAAGTCGGGGCCGCAGCACCTTTGCGGGGTCATCCTCTCCGGAGAAGATTAGCGTCCGGCAGGGTTTTGAAATACTCCCGGGGAAAAAGTCGCTTTCTCGGGCTGTGGTCGCGTGGGCAATCAGCTGTGCTTGCCAGAGCCCCTTGCCGGTGCCGCCGTCTGCGCCCAGCACAGACAGTTCACCGCGCGGGAATAGCCCGGGGATAAGCCATTCAACGGCGGCCGTCTGAATCTGGCTCAGGCCGATGGGCGCAAGCTGTGGTACGATGATGCCGCCTTTGCCGGTATGTTCCGCCCTGCCGAACACATCGCCCCCGGCGGCTGCTGATGCCTCCATAACCGCAAAAGCATTTTTGGCCGCCTGCTCAAAATCTTTTTGAGGGATATGCAGCACGATAGAGCGGCGATGGATAATGTTTAAATAGTCCTCTGGGGTGGGCTGCTGGAAGGCCGGCAGAAAGGACTCCGGCCGCAGCAGCTCCGCCGGGGTGTCGATCGCATCCACCATGGCCTGATATTCATTTCCGGTCAATGTATCACCCCCGGTACGTTCTTCCCTATATTCATTTCTGTTTTTCCTCCGAGCAGTCAGGGCTGTTGCAAATTTGGGATTTCGATGGCAAAAAAATAGCACTGCGCTGATCCTGATTAATGTGTAGGACTTCACAAATTGCAAGAGCTTCCCCCACTGTAAACTGGCGCTTTCCTTGCAGCTTTCTACTAAGAGTTTGGGGAACAACCCCAATCGCCTGCGCTAATTTTTGCTGTGTGTACCCAGCTTCAGCCATTTTTCCTTTTAATAATTGCGTGTTCAATGTATCACCTCTCCCTCTTTTTGTTGCGTATTTGGGACGAAACTATAATATCACCGTTTGGTTTGCGTGTCAACCCAAATTTGCAACGGAGCGCAAAAAGTTGTTGCAAACATGAAACGAATGGTTTATTATAGCAGTAGGAAGGCGGTGTTTTTATGAGCGACGATAAAATGGATGCTATCAGAGATCGCATTCGAAGTCGGCGTTTGGAGCTGGGGCTTAGTCTACAAGACCTTGCAGAGCGCACAGGGATGAGTAAATCAACATTACAGCGGTATGAAACCGGAAGCATAAAGAATCTTCCGCTTGATAAGCTAGAGATATTGGCAAAGGCGCTAGAAACTACACCCAAATTTCTTATGGGCTGGAAGACTAACGCAGATGCTGAGTGGATGACACTTGTTGATGAGGGAACAGAACAGACACCTGAAAATAAAATCCATGACTTTAAGGTACTAACTCTTCAGCGTCTGCTTCTTCTTCGCGGCTGTACGATGAATCGCAGCATAGCGAATGTATTTTTCGTTGAAGGCATTGGTTCCGGGGGCATTTTGCAAGATGACGAAGTTATTCGACTTGTTGATGAAGTGTCGAATTATACAGAATATCTTGTTGGCCGCATATTCTCAGCCGAAGAGTAAACCCCACCACAGACCCAGCCAGGGGTCGCAGCGCGCATGAGGCGCAGAGTTTAATGACACGATAACGCGCGGGAAGTTGTCCATCATCTGGGCAACTGGCCATATTGCCGAAATTATCGGCAATATACGGAGCCTGTTGCACCGGTGCGAAAACCTTAAAAAACCTTAAATCCCGGAGCCTCTTCCGGGAGCTCTGGCGCCGCCGGGTCTGCGTGGATATCCACACGCATTGCTTGCAATGAGCTATGGCCTATGCTGGAATATGAAGAAACCGTACATCTGTGCGCGTATGGAACGGGCGTAGGAACATTTGAGCCCCGGCGGAGCAGCATTTTGTAACACGATAACGCCCGCGGGGAGTCGTCCAAAATTTGGACAACTCGAAGCAGCTCCACCGGCGTCCGAAATTCGGACCCCGGCCAGCCGATCGGCCGCTGCACCGTTGTCGCACGGTGCGACAGCGGTACCAGTGCGACAAATTGTCGCATCGGTGGGGCAGCTTAAAGCGACCCCATCCCAGGGCAAAAGGGGGTAGCGAAACGTGACCCCCTTTGCGGGCATCGCAAATTGCGAAGGGCAGAATAGGGGCGGTAAACCGCCGACCCCTTGCCGCATCGATGGCAGCAAGGAGGTTGCGACAAAATGTCGCAACCATGCAGCCAGATCAGGGCAGAGATAAGCCAGGCTTATACCAGCCGCCGGGCCGGAGCTGATCGGCAAGCAATGCTTTCTTGGCCAAGTCCTGCGAAAACGGCGCTTGCTGGGAATCTCCCAGACTCATGGATCATCGCATTGTGATGGCAGCGCATTTCTCCGAAACGCTATGGAAGATAGGCCCGGAGGGGCCCCGGCCTTTGCAGCTGGGGACGGCTCATTCCTGGAAAGGTAGCGAAAGCCGGTGGTTTTCCCGCTGAGTTCTACTTTTCGCCGCCCAGAACTGCAACTCGCTGGATTTCCGACCAGACAAAAAAGAAAAGCCCCCGGCGGCTGCCGGAGGCGGGAAAGGAAAAAGCTATGAAGATCTTCACCATAATCGGCGGCGTGAACGGCTGCGGAAAATCCAGCCTTACCGGCTCTCTGAAGGCCGAGCGCACCGATCTGGGCATTATCGTAGACCCGGACAAGCTCACCGCTGAGCTGGGCGGGGATGAATACGAGGGCGGCAAGCTGGCCGTGGATAAGCTGGAGAAGGCTCTGGCTGATGGGGTCAGCTTTACCCAGGAAACCACCCTTTCCGGCGGCTACACCCGCAAGCTGGCCCGCCGGGCTAAAGAGGCCGGATATTACATCCGCCTTTATTACATCGGGCTGGACACCGTGCAGGAGAGCCTCCAGCGCATCGAGAACCGCGTTCGCAAGGGCGGGCATGATATTCCTCGGAAGGATGTGGAAAGCCGTTTTGCCCGCCGTTTTGCCGATGTGGCGAAGGTGCTGCCCTACTGCGACGAGGCCCGCTTCTTCGACAATGACAACGGCTTTGTGCTGGTGGCCGAGTACCGGAACGGCGAGATCCTGCCCATTGGCAGCCGCCGGCCGGAATGGCTGGTGCGGCTGATGGCAGGAATGGAATAACCTGCAACAACGAAAAAAAGCCGCCCTCTGCGCCAACAGAGAACGGCCTTTTGATAGACAGCTTACCCCAAAGGGATAATGCAGCCCGAACACCTGTATTATAACCTCTTTGCGGTGGGCTTGTCAAAGTGTACCTAAAAGTCGCCTTCTTTCTGGGAGGGTGCGCGTAGAAACAAGGAGGTTTATTTTTATGGAAAAACGCACAAACACCGCGTCTTGGGACGAGAAGAACCGCCGCTGGCGGATCAGTGTGCAGCGAGACGGCCAGCGCCGCAGCTTCTACAGCTCCACGCCTGGGCGCACCGGTCAGAGGGAGGCCAACGCCAAGGCAGACCGATGGCTGGAATCCGGGGTGAATGCTGCTGGCGCCACGGTGGCCAGCGTCTACCCGGAATGGATCAAGCGGCTGCAAACCACCACCAGCGCATCCAACTGGCGGCCCATCGACAGCCGGTGGCGGAAGTGGATCGATCCGGCCATCGGGGGCAAAAAGCTGGATCGGATCACGGAGCAAAACCTGCAGGATATTGTAGACGCTGCCTTCGCCGCGGGTCTTTCCAAGAAGACGCTCACTTCCATGTGTTGCGATCTGCGGGCCTTCTTCAAATTCTGCCGCAGATCCAAGCTGACCACCTTCAGTCCCGAAGATCTCACCATCCCCGCCGGGGCCAGAAACAAGGGCAAAGAGATCCTTCAGCCCGCCGACCTGGTGAAGCTTTTCAACATCGACACCACCACCCGCTGGGGCAAGCGTGTGCCGGAGGAATATATCCACGCATACCGGGTGCAGGTCCTTACCGGCCTTCGTCCCGGGGAGCTGCTGGGGCTGGAATGGTCAGACCTGAAGGGTCAAACCCTCCATGTGCAGCGGTCGATTAACTGCCGGGGCGAGGTGACCAAAGGCAAAAATGAGAATGCCGTGCGCAGTGTGCAGCTGCCCGACCTGGCCTTTGCCGAGATTCAGGCGCAGCGGGCCATGACCGGCCACAGCAAGCAGATCTTCGGGATCAGCAACCAGCAGAACTACGCCAAACGCTGGGCCGTGTACTGCGCGGCCAACGGCCTCACCCCGGTTTCCCCGTATGAGCTGCGCCACACCTTCGTTTCCATCGCCCAGGTTCTGCCGGAGGGACAGGTAAAACGCCTGGTTGGCCACAGTCGAAGCATGGACACCTTCGGCATTTACGGCCATAGCGTGAATGGCCAGGATGAGCAGGCCGCCGACACTCTGGGTAGCGTCTTTTCTTCGCTGCTGAGCCGTCAGGCATAACACACCCGGTAACACACTCTCGCTTTTTCTTCTGTGAAGAGAATCTCCCGGCGGCCTTGATTCTTCGTGAAAAGCGGGCTAAGACGTGGCTTGTCACGCCTCTATTTTCCCTGATAAAAGGCCGCTTTCTGGTTCGATTCCCATCATCTGCTCCACGTCGGAATGGACTGCGCTCCATTCAAAAAGCCCGGCCATTTGGCCGGGCTTTTCTCATACCGCTCTGTCATTCCTCCTTTTCCCCACAAAATTTTGCTGTGCAAACTTTTGCGGGGGCCCCGCCCTGCGGGCCAAGAAGGATTTTTACTTATTCACTGTTCACTCTTCACTATTCACTGGTTCACACAAAAGCCCCGGTCAACCGACCCGGGCTTTCTTTCATTTTGCACCCCCTGCAATTTTTCTCACTATTTGTAAGGCCCAAGAAGTCTTTGCGCAGCGCAAAAAGTGTGCTATAATAAAAAGAAATCGCAAAATAATACTTTTTTCACGGCTCCGGCCTGCTCCGGCATGGCCCGGCCGGTTTGATGATCTGCCAAAGGAGGGAGCTGCTATGCCCGGCGATCTGCATACTCATACCACATTTTCCGACGGTTCGCTGAAGGCGGACTGGCTGCCCCGGCTGGCCGCCCGCGCAGGGCTGAGCCATCTGGCCATTTCGGATCACGATTCCATGCATTCGGTGCGCTACGGCTACGCCAATCCCCTGCGGGAGAACGTGCGGCTGATTCCCGCCACCGAGCTTACCGCCTTCGATTTTGAACGGGGGCGGCGGGTGCATATTCTGTGCTACTGGCCGGACGAGACCTGCCCGGATCTGATCGCCCATTGCCGGCTGATGGCGGACCGGCGCAATGCAGTCTGCCGCCAGAGCGGCCGGGAACTGGAAGAGATCTACCCCCAGTTCCGGCTGGAGGATGCCCTGGCCCTGGCGCAGGACGGCGGCGTGCTGTACAAATCCACCCTGATGCAGGTGCTGTGCGACTACGGCCTGGCGGACGGCATCTACAAGGAAACCTACAAGCCCCTGTTCGGCAAGGGCGGCAGGGTGCTGCACGACCCGGAATACCAGACCGTGGACCAGGTGCTGGAGGTAATCCGCAAGGCACGGGGCGTGGCGGTGTTTGCCCATCCCAGCGTGTACAAGAGCATGGAGCTGGTCACCGAGCTGGCACTGGCGGGCCGTATCGACGGCATCGAGATCGAGCATCCCCGCAACACCCCCGAGGACAAGGAGGTGCTGTACCGGCTGGCGGCCCAGTGCAACCTACTGGTCACCGGCGGCAGCGACTTCCACGGCCGCAATACCGGCAGCCCCCGGGCGCTGGGCATGTGCCGCACCGGCGACGATGCGCTGGCCCGGCTGGAGCAGCTGGCCCAGAACCGCAAGGGCTGAACCACACAGCGCGCATGAAGCAGGGCAGCGCTGCCCATCATCAATCCAGACCCGGCGGGGCTGCATCTGCGGCTCTTTGTCGGTTGGAACGGGCGGGGAGTTTTCTCCGTGTCCGCTTAATAAAATCAGTGAGCCAAAATCAAAGGAGAAACCCAATATGACCCATACCTACCAGAATAAGGGCGTGTGTTCCCGCAGCACCACCGTGACCCTGAGCGAGAACGGCATCATCCAGGAAGTGAGCGTTGTGGGCGGCTGCAACGGCAACCTGAAGGGCATCTGCCAGCTGCTGCAGGGCATGCCCGCCGCTGAGGCCATCCGTCGCATGGAGGGCACCACCTGCGGCCCCCGTGCCACCTCCTGCCCGGACCAGATTGCCAAGGCCCTGAAGACCGCTCTGCAGGAAGAGGGCCTGTAAGCCGGAAATGTTCCTCAAAAACCGCTTTTCCCCAAGGAGGGGAAGGCGGTTTTTTTGCGCCATGGGGGGTCTTGTAAAATCGGGTCAATGGGGTACAATGGACCCAGAAACCCTGACCGGCGGGTCAAGGCAAAACAGAGGGAAAGGGGATGGCAGGATGGACCGGCTGCGCCAGCTGCCCAAGGAAAAGCGCAAAGCGGTGATGCACGCCGCCATGGAGGTGTTTGCCCAGAGCGACTACAAGCGGGCCAGCACCGAGGAGATCGCCCGAAAAGCGGGCATTTCCAAGGGGCTGTTGTTTTATTACTTCAAAAACAAGCAGACGCTTTATCTGTATCTGGCCCGATATCTGCAAAGTTTCATCGAGCAGAACATGAAGATGGAGCAGCTGGCGGGCATCACCGACTTTTTCGATCTGCTGGACTACGGCATGGACGAAAAGCTGGCCATTCTGCGCAAGCTGCCCTGGGCGCTGGAATTTTCGGTGCGGATGTACTACACCGCCGAACGGGAAATCGGCCCGGCGCTGCAAAAGTACCAGGTGCGGGTGCTGGAGGAGCTTTGGGAGCGGTATTTTACCGGGGTGGATCTGGAAAAATTCCGCCCAGGAGCGCAGCCCCGTCAGGTGCTGGACATGCTGGTCTATCTGACCGACGGTTATATCCACCGCCGCCGCATGGAGCAAAAACCCCTGGAGCTGGAGGAGCTGGTGAGGGAATATACGGTGTGGCGGGGTATTCTGCGCAGCTACGCCTACAAGGAGGAGTATCAATGAGCGAAACAGCGATCGAGGTCAGCGGCCTGACCAAGGATTACGGCGGCGGTCGGGGCGTGTTCGGGCTGAGCTTTTCGGTGCAGCCGGGCGAGGCCTTTGGTATTCTGGGCCCCAACGGCGCAGGCAAGACCACTACGATTCGCCAGCTGATGGGCTTTGTGCGCCCCGGAGCGGGCAGCGCGCGCATCTTCGGGCAGGATTGCTTTGCCGGTGCAGCCCGGGTGCAGAGCCAGGTGGGCTACCTGCCCGGTGAGCTGGCCCTGATGGACGACATGACCGGCGCGGCCTTCATCCGGCTGATGGCCGGGCTGCGGGGCCAGAAGGACCTGAGCTATGCCTGGCAGCTGTGCCAGCGGTTCGGGCTGGACGCAGGGCAGAAGATCCGCAAGATGTCCAAGGGAACCAAGCAGAAGGTGGGTCTGGTGTGCGCGCTGATGCACCGCCCCCGGCTGCTGATTCTGGACGAGCCCACCAGTGGCCTGGACCCGTTGATGCAGAACCAGCTGTGGGAAATTCTGCTGGCGGAAAAGCAGCAGGGCGTGACGATTTTGCTCTCCAGCCATATCTTTGAAGAGGTAGAGCGGCTGTGTGACCGGGCGGCTCTGCTGCGTGGCGGGCGCATCGCGGCGGTGGAGCAGCTGGGCGAGCTGCGGGCCAAGGCCAGCCGGGTGTATCAGCTGCGGTTTGCGGGTGAGAAAGAGGCGGCAGCCTTTGCGGCGGCCTGGCCCGGCGCGGCGGCAAAGGGCGATTGGGTGCAGCTGCAGCTGAGCCGGGGCGAGCCGGTGGCCCGCCTGCTGGCGATGGCGGCAAAAAGCGGCGTGCAGGACCTGCAGACCCGGCAGGAATCGCTGGAGGACATGTTTTTGCGGATGTATGGGGGGCGAAACGAATGAGCGGAGCATTGCTGAAAAAGGAGCTGCGGGCCAACGGCCTGTTGGCGGTGATCTTTCTGGGAGTGGTTACCCTGTACGGGTCCATGATCACCAGCATGTTCGACCCGAAGCTGGGCGACAGCCTGAACATCATGATGGAGAGCATGCCGGAGCTGTTCGCTGCCTTCGGCATGAGTAATCCGGGAGCCAGCCTGACCCAGTTTCTGGCCAACTATCTTTACGGCTTTCTGCTCATTGCCCTGCCGCTGGTGATGATCCTACTTCTGGTGCAGCGGCTGTTGATCCGTTACACCGACCGGGGGGCCATGGCCTGGCTGCTGGCCAGCCCCACGCCCCGCTGGAAGCTGGTCCTCACCCATGCTTTTGTGCTGGTGGCGGCGGTGGTGCTGCTGGTGGGCTACATGACCGGTCTGTGCAGCGTGCTGGCAGAGATACTGTTCCCCGGCGAGCTGGAGCTGCACCGTTTTGCACTGGTGAACTTGGGTGATCTGGGGCTTTTGCTCTTCTTTGCGGGGCTGTGCTTTTGCTCGGCCTGCCTGTTCCAGAGCAGCGGCCCGGCCCTGTGGGTAGGCGGCGGTCTGAGCGTGGCCTTCCTGCTGCTGGATATGCTGGCCGGTGTGGGCGAGCAGGCGGAGTTCCTGCGCTGGTTCACCCCGGTGACCCTGTACGATCCGGTGGCGCTGGCAAACGGCGAAAACGTTCTGCCGCTGGCGGGGCTGTATCTGGGGGCAGTTGTCCTCTTTGCCGCCGGAATGGTGGTGTTCACCCGGCGGGACATCTGCGTGTAATCCTTTTTCAATAAAAGAAAGCCGCCTTTCGGTATGGAAATGCCGGAGGGCGGTTTTTTGTGCTCTTTCGGTTTAAATGCTGCCCCTGCCGGGCCATACTCTTGCCGGAACCAACAAACGAAGGGGGAACGATGGCAATGAGCTACCGGTTCAAAGGCTTTTCCCGCAGCGCGGCGAAGATGCTGAATCTGGCCCTGTCTCTGGCAGGGCAGCGGGGGCAGCGGCAGGTGAGCACCGGACACATTCTGCTGGCGATCCTGACCCAGGGGGGCAGCCCGGCAGCGAACCTGCTGGAGGCCCGCACCGTGACCCGGGCGAAGATTCTGGGTAAGGTGGAGCAGCAGCCGGCCGGTGCGCCCTGTCGCCCCGGCCCCAAGGATATGATGGCGGAAAGCTGCAAGGCGCTGGATTTCGCGGTGCTGGGGGCCCACGCCGCCCGTATGAAGGAGGCTCAGTGCGAGCATGTGCTCTGCGCCATTCTGGAGGACCCGGCCTGCACCGCCAGCCGTTGGCTGGCCGAGCTGGGGGTGGATGTGAGCGCCGCCGCCAAGGAGTGCCGTCAGCTTTCCGGCCAGCTGGTGCTGCCGCTGCAGCCCAAATTCAGCGCACCGCCCCCCAGCCGGGGCAGTCGTGCCAGCGACAAATACGGCAAGGACCTGACCCGCATCGCGGCGGAGGGCGGGCTGGACCCGGTATTCTGCCGGGAGAGTGAGCTGGAACGGATGATCGAGATTCTGTGCCGCCGCCAGAAAAATAATCCTTGTCTGGTGGGGGAGCCGGGGGTGGGCAAAACCGCCCTGGCCGAGGCACTGGCTCAGCGCATTGCCGCGGGCCGGGTGCCGGGCAGTCTGCAGGGGCGGCGTCTGCTCTGCCTGGACATGGCCAGCCTGGTGGCGGGCACCAAATACCGGGGTGATTTTGAGGAGCGGCTGAAAAATCTGCTGGAGGAGATCTGCCGGGAGGGCAACACCATCCTGTTTGTGGACGAATTGCACACCGTGGTGGGTGCAGGCGCGGCGGAGGGAGCCATCGACGCGGCCAATATCTTAAAGCCACTGCTGGCCCGGGGCGAGCTGCGTATGATCGGCGCCACCACCCAGCAGGAATACCGCCGCTGCATGCAGAAGGACCCGGCGCTGGAACGGCGGTTCGGCCGGGTGCTGGTGGAGGAGCCGGACCCTCAGCAGGCGGTGCGCATCCTGCATGGCCTCGCTCCCCGGTACGAGCGCTTCCATCAGGTTACGCTGCCCCCGCGCACGCTGGAGGCGGCGGTGGAGCTTTCGGTGCGGTATCTGCCGGGGCGCTTTCTGCCGGATAAGGCCATTGACCTGATCGACGAGGCCGCCGCGGCACTGCACATCCAGAGCCAGGACCAGCCGGGTACGCCCACCCTGGAGCCAGAGCAGCTGGCCCAGGTGGTGGCACGGGCCAGCGGTGTGCCCGCTCAGCGTATCACCGAGCACCAGCGCCGCAAGCTGGACCTGCTGGAGCAGCGTCTGGCCGGGGCGGTGGTGGGCCAGCCCCAGGCGGTGGCCGCGGTGGCGGGAGCAATCCGCCGGGCCTGTACCGGCCTGCGGGATTCCACTCGTCCCATGGGGGCGTTTCTCTTCCTGGGGCCCACCGGCGTGGGCAAGACCCATCTGGCCCGGGCGCTGGCCAGCCAGTGGTTTGGCAGCGAAAAGGCGCTGCTCCGTTTTGACATGAGCGAGTATATGGAGGCCCACGCCGCCGCCAAGCTCATCGGTGCGCCTCCGGGCTATGTGGGCCACGGAGAGGGTGGTCAGCTCACCGAGGCGGTGCGCCGCCGCCCCTACAGTGTGGTGCTCTTTGACGAGATCGAAAAGGCTCACCCGGACGTGCAGAATCTGCTGCTGCAGATTCTGGAGGAGGGCCAGCTCACCGACAGCGAGGGCCGCAAGACCGGTTTTTCCCACTGCATCGTGCTGCTCACCAGCAATCTGGGGGCGCGGCATCTGTGTGGCCAGTCGGAGGCACTGGGCTTTGCGGCCGGGCAGGCAGCACAGCTGGCCCGCCGAAAGGAGCTGGCTCTGGAGGAGGCCAAGCGGTTTTTCCGGCCGGAGCTCCTGGGGCGTCTTGATGAGGCAGTGGTCTTTTCGCCGCTGGAGGGCCCGGCGCTGGAGCAGATCACCGAGCAGCTGCTGGACGAGCTGGAGCAGCGGGCAAACCGCAGCGGCTACCGGCTTTGCCATACCCATGAGCTGACGCGGGAGCTGGCCCGGCGGGGCAAAAGCGCTTATGGGGCCCGGGAGCTGCGCCGTCAGGTGAGCCGGGCAGTGGAGCAGGCTTTGGCGGACAGCATTGCCAGCGGGCAGGCCCAGCCGGGCCAGAGCTTCACCGCCTGTGTGCAGCAGGGGCAGGTGTGCCTTTTGCCCGGTCAGCCGGAGGCGGGCGCACCTCAGCCGGTGCAGGTATAACAAAAAAGGCAGGTCGCGTTGACCTGCCTTTTTGCGTTGTTTTGTGGTTTTACACCTTCTTGCGCAGCAGCGAGAAGGAGAAGAAGTTTGTGTAGTAGGAAAGGGAGTACATCACCGGCCGTGTCAGCTTGGAGAAGCTGATCTCATCCATCAGCAGCAGAGCCTCGTGATCTGGAACCTCCAGCGTTTTGCGAATCGCTGCGTCGCCCAGCACGGCACTGGTGTGGGTGACGGTGCTGGTCACCGAAACGCCGCACACCTCTTCCAGAATATCGAAGATGGGGCGGGCAAAATCCTGCCGCTGGGCACTCTCGTGGTCCAGCAGCTTGGCGGGCAGATAGTCCACCGAGTAGATCACCGGAATTTCTCCTGCCAGCACCCGCTTGCGCACCATCAGCACCGGGTCGCCTACTTCCAGCTCCAGCTGGTGGGCCAGGTGGCTGTCCGCGTTCAGCTGCTGCACCGAGATGCTGTCCGCATGGGGAATGTAACCGGCGGCACGGATCATGGCGCTGTATTCAAATTTCTGGTCCAGGCGGTTGTCCAGCGCCACGATGCGCCGGTTCACCACGGTGCCGATGCCCCGCACCCGCTCCACGTAGCCTTCCCGTTCCAGCTCGGCCAGTGCGTCCCGGATCACGGTGCGGCTGACACCCAGGCGGGCCGCAAGCTCCACCTCGGCGGGCAGCCGCTCACAGTTCTCGTAAGGGCCGGTGCGCATCTCACGCAGCAGCTGGGCCGCGATCTGCTGGCTGATCACCGCGCCGCCCAGCGGTCCCGCTTCACCGGTTTTTGCTCTTGCCATATCCAATTGCCTCCTGCACACGAATAAATCATACTTTAAAAAAAGTATAGCACAGCCCGGGCCGTTTGCGCAACAAAAAAGCCCAAAGCGGCTCCAAACAGGAACCGCTTCGGGCAAGGCAGTATGGCGAAACGACGTTAAACGCCGCCCAGATGCTTGATCTTGGTGTTGTAGCTGCGCCGGAACAGGGTGAGCGCAAAGCACAGCGAAACCGCTTCGGCAATCAGGAAGGAGTACCATACCAGATTTACATTGCCGGAAAGCGACAGCAGCCAGGCAATGGGCAGAATCAGCACCAGCTGGCGGAAGGCACTCATCAGAAGGCTGTGCAGGCCCTCGCCCAGCGCCTGGAACAGACTGCTCAGCACGATGGCGATGCCCGCGAACACAAAGCTCAGCGAGATGATGCGCAGGGCAGGCTCGCCGATGCGTGCCAGATCGCCGCCGTCGTTGAACAGGGCCAGCAGCTGGCCGGGGAACAGCTGGAACAGCGCGGTGCCGAAGATCATGATCACTGAGATGGAGAGCATAGCGATTTTGGTGCAGGCCAGGATGCGCTGCTTTTTAGCCGCGCCGTAGTTGTAGCCCACAATGGGCACCAGAGCGCTGGTGAGGCCGAAGCCGGGCATGAACACAAAGTTCTGCAGCTTGAAGTAGATGCCCAGCACCGAAACGGCAGTCTCGGAGAAACCGGCCAGAATGAAATTCATGCCGAAGGTCATCACGCTGGAGATACTCTGCATGATGATGCTGGGCAGGCCCACCGAATAGATGCTCTTCACGGTGGGCAGGTCAAAGCGCAGGGCGCTGATGCGCAGCTTGACCTCGTTGTTGTGGCGCAGATTCAGCCACAGGCAGACGCAGCAGCCGATCCACTGGCCGATCACGGTGGCCGCGGCTGCACCCGCCACGCCCATCTTGGGCAGGCCGAACATACCGAAAATCAGAATGGGGTCCAGAATAATATTGATCACCGCGCCGGTGAGCTGGCTGGCCATCTGGTAAACCGTCTTGCCGGTCACCTGGATCAGCCGCTCCAGGCAGATCTGCAAAAACATGCCCAGACTGAACACCAGGCAAATGCGCAGATAGGCGGCACCGCCCTGAGCAACCTCCGGGTTTTTGGTGAAGAAGCTGAAGAACAGCTCCGAGAAGAACAGCCCGAACACCGCGAACACTGCCCAGCTGGCCACCATGAGAAGAAGGCCGTTATGGGCCACCCGGTCGGCGGCCTTGCGGTCGCCCTCGCCCAGGCGTCGGCTGAGCAGGGCGTTCACGCCGATGCTGGTACCCACCGACACCGAGATGGTGAGCATCTGCACCGGATAGGCAAAGCTCACGGCGGTGAGGGCCGCGTCACTGAGGCGGGCCACAAAGATGCTGTCCACCACGTTATACAGCGCCTGCACCAGCATGCTGATCATGATGGGGAAGGCCATGCCCAGCAGCAGCGGGGCCATCGGCTTGGTTCCCATGATGTTTTCCTTCATTTAACAATCCTCCAGTTTCACACACAGTCAAAAGCCCCGTTTTGGGGAAAAACAAAGGAAACGGGGCGGAGCGCCGGTCCCCATTTTTGGGGAAAGGTGCTTGTCACGTTTCCTTTTTGGCGTTTGTTGGGCGGGGCAGCCCCGCGCTTGGTCACATCCGGTTTTTCAGGCCCCGGATGTCCTGTCCCAGAAAGAGGACCGGCTCGCAGCTGCCGCCCAGGCGGCTGGCAACCTTCTCGGTGTAACGGACCTCAAAGGCCTTACCGTCCACAATGTTGGTGGTGTAGATGGTGGGCCGGTTTTCCAGGATGCGGGTGGTCAGTATGTTGTAAAAGCCGTTGGACATATAGGGGTATACATTCTCGGTGGCCAGATCGTCCTGAATGAGCAGATCCGCCTCCATTACTGCCTCCAGCAGAGGGCAGCTGTCCGCAAAGCGCTCCCGCTCCAGCTGGCTGAACAGGTTCTGGGCGCAGATGTACACCACGTTGAAGCCCTTTTCCAGCACCGTTTTGGCAATGGCCAGGGCGGCGTGGGTCTTGCCCAGGCCTGCGTTGCCGTAAATCAGCAGATTGGCGTTGCGCATATCGAATTCCCGGGCATAGGCCTGCAGGTAATTCAGATTGTCCTGCATCAGGGCGCGGATGTTATCGCCGGTGGCCGGGTCGATGGCGTCCGGGTAAAGCGAAAGGTCCATGCTCTCAAAGCTGCACAGGCTCAGCGGGGTCTCCTCGCTGATCTCCTCCCAGCGCAGCTGCCTTGCCAGCTTGCCCACGCAGGGGCACAGGCGGCCGTTCACCATGCCGGTGTCCTGGCAGTCCGGGCAGGTGTAGCGGGGCTCCAGGCTTTGGGGACCGTAGCCGTTTTCGGCCAGCAGCTGCCGGAGCTCCTCCTGGGTCTGGCGGCGCTGCTCGGCCACCGTCTGGCGCTCGGCCTGGGGTGCGCCCTTGGCGGCCAGCTCCATGGTGCGCAGCCCCAGCGACTGCACCTGAGCCTCCAGCTCGCCCAGCCAAGGCAAAGCAGCCAGCGCCCGTGCCCGGCGCTCCTGGGCCTGGGTCACCGCCCGCTGGCGGCGGCTGGCCACCTGGCGCAGGGCTTCCCGGTAAAGTTCGTTTTTGGTACGCATGGCTTATTCCTCCTGTTTCAGGCGCAGCGGACGGCGTGCGGGCCGCTGCAGAATGTCGTTGCCGCTGGGGGTCTGCCGGTCCACCCGCGTGTTTGCGCCGGTCAGCGAGCCGCCGCCCCGGGCATCGGCAGGGGTGCGCCAGCCCTTGGCGTACCAGCTTTTCAAGATGCCGTTGATGTATTTGGGGTCCTTGCTGCCGTTGCCGTGCAGCACCGCCTCCTCCACCATGGCGTCCGAGTAGCCGAACTCTTCATACCAGCGGCGGATGCACCGCTTGTCCGCCAGAGTGAGCGCGCCCACAGGCATGCCCAGAATGGCGGCAGCCTTTTCCTCCCGCTGGCTGCGTTCCTTCAAGCGCTGCAGATAGACCTCGGCCTCCTGACCGGTGGTCACACCCTCCTGAGCCCAGCGGTCCAGCTCCCGCTCCAGCTGGGTCACCGAGTGACGCCCCTGGCTGGAAATGTGCGCCGCGCACAGCAGAATCAGATCCACCGGAATGCTCTCGTTCACATACAGCGACACCAGCCGCTGGATGTCCTTCTGGCCCAGGCTCTGGCCCAGATAAGCCTGGGCTTCGGTGGCCAGAGTGCTCACCATGGGGTCCCGCATGGCGGCCATGCGCAGCTCCTCGGCGGTGAGGGGCGGCTGCTTGACGGGCAGGGGAGCAGGAGGCGCAGCGTCCCGTTCCAGCTCCAGAAGACCTACCCCGTGCCAGAAATCCAGCGCCTTCTGGGCGGCCTGCACGTTTTTCAGTGCCAGCGCGTGGGCGATGTCCTTGGCATCTGTGCTGTGGGTGGCCAGAATGTAAAGCGCCACCCGCATGTGGTCGCCGGTGGCGCGGGTGAGATTGGTGAAGATCAGCTGAGGCACGGCGATGGAATCGCCGGTCTGGCTGCGCAGGCGGTAGGTCATAGGGCAAGGGCTCCTTTTTCGTTCAAACAGGCATACAATGCAGCGCGGGCCCCGGCAAAACCGCCGGCAGCCCATAAAATTACATCTTAAAGCATACCACAAAATCCCCGGTCTGACCAGTGCCCCGCCGCAAAAAGACCGGGGCGGCTTTGCCGCGAATTGACAAACCTGCATGAGGCGTGTACCATTGATTAAGAGAACAGGAAAACCAGCGCCCGCGCCAGGGCGGAGAGGCGGATTGAGAAGATGAAGATCGCAATTGTGACCGACACCAACAGCGGCATTTCGGAAAAAGAGGCAAAAAAGCTGGGGGTATACTGCCTGCCCATGCCCTTTTCGGTGGACGGAGAGTGGATGCTGGAGGGTGTGGACCTGACGGCGGAGGAGTTCTACCGGCGGCAGGCGGCCGGGGCCAACATCACCAGCAGCCAGCCCAGCCCGGAGACCGTGACCAATTTGTGGGATAAGCTTCTGGCCGAGTATGAGGCGGTGGTGCACATTCCCATGAGCAGCGGCCTGAGCGGAACCACCGCCACCGCGCTGGCTCTGGCGGCGGAATACGACGGCCGGGTCCAGGTGGTGGACAACAAGCGCATCTCGCTGCCCCAGCGCCAGTCTGTGCTGGATGCACAGGTGCTGGCAAAGCGGGGACTGACTGCTGCCCAGATTAAGCAGAATCTGGAGGAGAATGCCCTGAAGGCCAGCGTGTATCTGACGGTGGATACCCTGAAATATCTGAAAAAAGGTGGCCGGATCACCCCGGCGGCAGCTGCCATTGGTACCGTGCTGAACATCAAGCCCCTTTTGCAGATCCAGGGCGGCGGCATCGACGCCTTCGGCAAGGTGCGGGGCCTGGCCCAGGCGCAGGACAAGCTGATGGATGCCATCTGTGCCGATCTGACCGGCCGTTTTGCCGGAATGCCCATGCACATCGGCGTGGCTTACTCCGGTGCGCCGGAGGTGGGCAAAAAATGGCAGAAGTATGTGCAGGAGCGGTTCCCTCGCTGTAAGGTGCAGTGCAGCGCGCTGGGCCTGAGCATCGCCTGCCACACCGGCCCGGGTGCGCTGGGCGTGGGCTGCTATTATTATGAAGAGTAAGAATTAAGAACGAAAAAGAGTGTTCCCCTCAAAAAGGAAGGGAACACTCTTTTTTGCTTGACCGGGCGGAACGGCTGCTTCACAGCTGCTCCCGGATACGCCCCAGGGCGTTTTTCTCCAGGCGGCTCACCTGAGCCTGACTGATGCCGATTTCCCGGGCCACCTCCATCTGGGTTTTGCCCGCCAGATAACGCAGAGCCATGATCTTTTTCTCCCGCTCGCTGAGCTGATGCACCGTATCTTTGAAAAGAATCTCGCTGATCCAGCTGTCCTCTCCGTCGCTTTCGCCCACCTGATCCATCACATACATGGCATCGCCGGCATCATTGTACACCGGTTCGTACAGACTCACCGGCTCCACCACGCTTTCCAGCGCCAGGGTCACCGCACGCTCCGGCATGTCCAGCCGGGCGGCGATCTCCTTCGCCTTCGGTTCCCGGCCCAGCTCCTTCTGCAGCTGCTCTCGGGCCTGCATGGCCCGGTAGGCGGTGTCCCGCATGGAGCGGCTCACCCGCAGGGGATTGTTATCCCGCAGAAAGCGACGGATCTCCCCCACGATCATGGGCACGCCGTAGGTGGAAAAGCGAACATTCAGCTGGGGATCAAAGTTGTCGATGGCCTTGATCAGCCCGATGCAGCCCACCTGGAACAGGTCGTCCATGCATTCGCCCCGGCCGGAAAAACGCTGCACCACGCTGAGCACCAGCCGCAGGTTGCCCTGGATCATGGTCTGGCGGGCGGCGGCATCGCCCTTATGTGCGGCGATCAGAAGCCGCTTTTTCTCCGCCTCGCTCAGTACCGGCAGGCGTGCAGTGTCCACGCCGCAGAGCTCCACTTTGTTGTAATACAAACGCATTCACACTCCAAACAGGCAAGGGTGCCTGTTCAAAGTATGGCCGCGGTGGGGGCGGGGCAGTCAGCGCCGGAGCTGGCAAAATCAGGGCCCGCAGCCGCAAAAAAGCAGGAATAACGCGCCGGGACGCACCAAACTCTCCCGCCCGGCATACTGTGAACACAAACGATGCAAGGGAGTGGATGCGACAATGACCTCGGAACTTTGGCTGCTGTGCTGCATGGGAATGGTGCTCCTGCTCACGGCGGGGCTGGCCTTTTTGTGGGCCATCTTTTATGACCGCTGCGCCCGGGAAAAGCAGCAGCTGCAAACACCGGATTTTACCGCAAAGGCGGGCTTCAAGGTGACCGGGCTGCCCGGCATGCCCTATCTGCGGCTGGACCGGGTGTATCTGCTGGGGCGGCGCGTGGGGCAGCTGGAATTTTTTATCCAGCCCAGCTGGACGGCAGTGCTTCGGGTGGCGCCGGAGAGCGAGGAGCTGCGTTTGTGGGAGCTGGGGCTGCCGGAGTACGACCAGCTCACGGTGCGGCCGGTGAGCGGGGTGCGCACCGAGCTGCGCCAGGCTCCCGGCGGCAGTGCGCTGGCCTGCTGGCAGCGGGACGGATTTCACTACGGGTTGTATCTGCCGGCGGGGGAGATGGGGCTTGCGGGTAGTCTGCTGGAGCGGTTTGCGGCGGATTGCCGATGTGCCGTCACCCGATAAAAAAACAGAGCCGGGCAAAAAGTCCTTGCCCGGCTTTGTCTTGCATTTGAAAAATTAAAGTGCTTTTTCCAGCTCCCGGCGCAGCCGCAGGATGATCCGCTTTTCCAGCCGGGAAATATAGCTCTGCGAGATGCCGATGGCATCCGCCACTTCTTTTTGGGTGCGCTCGATGCCGTCGGTCAGGCCGAAGCGCATCTGCATGATCTGCCGTTCCCGAGGGGCCAGCCGGGCCACCGCCTGGCGCAGCATGTCTTTTTCCGCATCCTGCTCCAGCTGGGCACTGATCTGATTCTGGTCGCTGCCCAGCACGTCCGAGAGCAGCAGCTCGTTGCCGTCGCCGTCGGTGTTCAGCGGCTCGTCGATGCTGGCTTCCTGACGGCGATTGCTGCTTTTGCGCAGGTACATGAGAATCTCATTTTCAATACACCGACTGGCGTAGGTGGCCAGCTTTATGTTTTTGGAGGGGGCGAAGGTGTTTACCGCCTTGATCAGCCCGATGGTGCCGATGGAGATGATATCCTCCACCGAGACATTGCTGCCCTCGAATTTTTTCGCGATGTAGACCACCAGCCGCAGATTGTGGGTGATCAGGATGTCCCGGCAGCTCTGGCGGCCCTCCTCCAGCCCGGCAAAGACCAGTTTTTCCTCGGCAGGGGTCAGGGGAGGGGGCAGGGTCTCCGGTCCGTTGATGTAATACACCGCGTCCGGCAGGCAGAGCCAGCAAAGCAGAGCATGCCAGGCGCGTAAAAGCCAATTGCGTTTCATTCCACAGCGCTCCTTTCCTGTCCGGTTTGTGTGAGGTGGCGCTGCACAGGCCGGGCGGTATGATAAAATTCTTTGCCGAACAGCGCTTGTACTGAGCCGTCCGCCAGGGTCTGGTCGGTAAAAACCACCAGTACCCGCTCGGCCTGCCGGGCTTTGCCGGGGCCGAAAAGCCGGGCGGAAAAGCCGCCCACGGCGGGCAAGGTGCGCATTCCGCCGGCGGTTTTGCAGGGAATCAGCCGTATGGGTACGCCAGGCGGTGGCTGGGGGCAGGTTCCGGTAAAATAGCCCTCCAGAAAGGCAGCAACGGCCTGGGGCAAGGCGCTGCACATGTCGGTATAACTGGCCAGCACCGGCGCCTGGCCGCTCAAGGGGTCCCGCAGCAGGAAGCCGGTATCCAGCAGGGCGGCAAGCGGCGGGCCCTCAGCTTCTCCCAGGGAAAGCCGCAGCTGCCAGCACTCGGTATCCCTGGGCCCGCCGAAGACCAGCAGCACCAGCCGCAGGGCCAGATAGACCAGCACAGCGCAGCCCACCAGTAATGTGGGGGAGACCGCCCAGTAGACCGCAAAGTTGTTGGTCTGGGCTCCCAGCGGCAGATTGCGGCTCAAAGCCAGCAGCACCGCTCCGGCCAGTCCCAGGTTCAAAAGGAAGTACCACACAGTCTGGCGGACAAAGCCTCGCCAGCCCCGGAAGGGAAAGGCGGCGCGGCACACGGCAGCGGCGCTGACAGCCTGGTACAAAAGGCTCAGAGTGGTGGGCAGCGGAGGGGCAAGCAGAATCAGCGCGGACAGGGCAGCCAGCAGTGCCCCGGCACAGCTGCGTCCAAAACCCGGCGGTGCACCGCACACAAAGCCCACCGCGCGCAGTAAAAGATAGGCCACCAGAAAATTCACCAGCAAAAGCACATCCAGATAGATCACGGTCTTCACAGCTGCACCTACACCCCTTTTTTGCCGGGCCTGTTTGCCCGCTCTGGTTTCGATTGTAGCGCAGTGAAGAGGAGAAAGCTGTCAAAAAAATAATGCGCCGCGCACATCTCTCAGTAAGAGACGGTGCACGGCACATTGGTCGTTTTGAAAAGAAAATCACCAGAGCAGGTGCTCCTTGATGGGGATGCCGCAGGTGTTCAGCGCCCGGATGAAGGAGGCGCTGCCCTTGTAGTGGATGCCTGTAATACCCAGATCGAAAGCGGCGGTAGTATTCGGCTTGTGGTCGTCCACAAAAATGGTCTCGGCAGGGGTCAGATCGTACTGCTCCAGCAGCAGCTTGTAGATGGCCGGGTCCGGCTTGGTAAGCTTGACTTCACAGGAGGCGATGCCGCCGTCGAACAACGGCCAGAACTCCCGCTGGCGGATCTCGTCGATCACATCCTGAGGGATGTTGGACAGATAGTAGATGGAAAAGCCCATCTTTTTCAGCCGTTTGATCACTTCCACGGTCTTGCGGCGGGTCTTCAGCATGCGGGCCCAGTCATCCAGCACACTCTGCACCTCGAAGGCGCAGCCGGCAGCCCGGGCCTTTTCCAGCATGAGGGCGTTGCCCTCGGACCGGCTCAGCTTTCCGGCGTCCAGCAGCAGCCACTCTTCACTGCCGAAGGTCAGGTCGAACACCTTCTGTTCGATTTCCTCGTTATAAAAGCGCTCCAGCAGAAATTCCCGGGGATTGAAGTCCACCACAACGCCCCCCAGATCGAAGATGATGTTTTTATACATAAGGCAAGATTCTCCTTTGCAATCGTTCAAGGGCTGCGCAGCCCGGGGATATCGCTTTTATTATACACGATTTTCCTCCCGGGGCAAATGCTCCGGCAAAACTTTGGGCATGAACTGCCGTGCCAAAGCATATCAATAAAAGAAAAAATAAAGGGGGCGATGGGCTGTGACGTTGCGTCAACTGTGCAAAAAGGATGTGGTGCAGCTGGGCTCCGGTACCAAGCTGGGCCGGGCCGATGACCTGGAGCTGGAGGTAAGCAGCGCCCGGGTGCGGGGACTGATTTTGCGGGGACGGCCTCGCTGGTTCGGCCTGTTGGGCCACGAGGAAGACCTGATGATTGCCTGGCAGCAGATCGAGACCATTGGTGAGGATGTGATTCTGGTGAACTGTCCGCTGCCGGAGCCTGTGCAGAAACCGGCCGGTGAGGGGATTTGGGCAATCTTTCACAAATTTGTAAGCAGCTGAAAACTTGCGCCGTCTGCAGGATACATCGTATAATAAACAGCGTTTCCGTTTTACGTAAGCTTTACAAAAATATCTTTTGGGTAAAAAATTGCCTGGGAAATGAAACAATTGCCGCCGCAGCCTCGTTTTCTTTTCAGCCGAAAAGCGCGGGGCCGGGGCGGGGAAGTCTGCCGTTGCGGACCATGCCGCCCGGTCAAAGGAGGAACAAATCGTTGCAAAGCATCAAGACAAAACCGTCGATTTTTGCCGTCATTACCCGGCGGCTGAGTCCGCTGCGGTATGCCATGGCACCGCTGGTGAGCCTGATCACTCTGGTATGCACCGAGTGGATTCACCGGGGCGAGCTGACCGTGAAGGTCCTCACGGATAATGTGCTGCCCCATCTGCCGGCCTTTCTGCTTACCTGGCTGCTGCTGGGCTTCATTTATCAGGCTCTGGCCCGGGCCACCCGGCTGCATCCGCTGGCGGTGGCTGTGACCGGTCTGCTGGGCTGTATTCCGGCGGCAGTTACATATTTTAAGCTGAAGCTGCGGGGCGAGCCCTTTTTCCCCTGGGATCTGTCCCAGTTTTCCGAAGCCACCGATGTGGCGGGCAAGTCCGGTGTGGAGCTGCAGACCTCCATATGGGTCAGCGGATTGATCTTCGCTGTGCTGTTCGTGCTGGCCTGCTTTGTACGGGAGCCCAAAACCGGTGTCCGCGCCCGGGCGTTGGCTGCGGGTATTCCTGCCGTCGGTGCGCTGGTGCTGGTGTTCGGGGTGTTCATCAGCCCCACGGTCTCCCAGCTGGTGGGCATCACACCGGATATGTGGATGCAGAATCGCTACTACCGCAACTATGGTGTGATCGCAGGTTTTCTGACCAACATTCAGAATCTGCAGGTGGACAAGCCCGACGGCTACAGCCAGGAGGCGGTGCAGGAAATCATCGATAAGGATGCCTCCCAGGACCTGGCCCCGGAATTTGCGGGCAGCTACAAGAGGGAAGGCGATGGTGCGGTGACCCAGCCCAATATTATCTTCGTGATGAACGAATCCTTCTGGGATGTGGCTGAGCTGGAGGAGTACGGGGTGGAGTTCGATCAGGAGGTCACCCCCAATCTGCACCGGCTGATGGAAAGCGCCGCCTATGGTAAGGCCTACAGCCCCAGCTTCGGCGGCGGCACCTGCGATGTGGAGTTCGAAGCGCTCACCGGCTACTCGGTGGAGTTTCTGCCCAGCGGCTGCAAGCCTTTCCAGCAGCATGTGACCCGGCCCATGTTCTCGGTGGCTTCCTATTTAAAAGAGCAGGGCTACGCCACTCAGGCCATTCACTGCTATTACGCCAAGTTCTGGAGCCGTAACACGGCCTACCCCAACCTGGGCTTTGACGAATTTATTTCGCTGGAGGATTTTGAGAATCCTGAGAAGAAGCGCGACTACTACTGGGGCGGCGGTCTGGTGACCGATGCCGAGATGACCCGCCGCATCATCCAGGAATGGGAGGAGCGGGACCAGGACCAGCCCCTGTTCATGCATGCGGTGACCATGCAGAACCACACCAGCTACAACGAGGCCAACTATCCGGAGGAGGAGCTGGTGGATATTGTGAAGGCTCCCGAAGGCATCAGCGACAAGACCCTGGGCGCTCTGCGGGACTTCGCCACCGGTGTGAAGGAAGCAGATGCCATGCTGGGTGAGCTGACCGATTACTTCTCCCAGGTGGACGAGCCGGTGATCCTGGTGTTCTGGGGCGACCATTACAACCCCATCGGCAGCGGCTATGAGGTTTACACCGCCACCGGTTATTCCTCCTCGCCCAACAGCGAGGCCCCCGAGCTGCACCAGATGCCTTTGATGATCTGGTCCAACTACTGGGATGAGCCGGTGGACATCGGCACCGTGGCGGCTTACGAGATCAGCCCGGTGACCTTCGAGCTGTACGGTCTGGAGCAGCCTGCACTGTTTGACCACCTGGTCGATCAGCTGTCGGCCTACCGCAGCCGTACCCACGGTGTGACCATCCAGCCGGACGGCTCGGCGGACACCGAGGAGCTGACCGAGGAGCAAAGCCAGTGGTTTGACGAGCACTGGATGCTGCAATATGACCTGATGTTCGGCCAGGAATACGCCCTGGAGGAACAGTGAGAGGGGGCGGCGGGGCCTTGCGGGGCTCCACCGCCCTTATTTGCGGCGTTTCGCGGCTTTTTTCGCGGAGAAATGCGAAAAAAGTGCTTGTAATCCCGGCACTCTTGTGGTATACTATACCGGCAATACACACGCATTGCTTTGTTCCCCTGTGCCCGCAAGGGTGGGAGAGCATGCATGCAATGCGGAGGTAAAAACAATTATTTGGAGGATTTAAACATGGCAGTAGTATCTATGAAGCAGCTTCTCGAAGCCGGCGTACACTTCGGTCACCAGACCCGTCGCTGGAACCCCAAGATGGCGAAGTACATCTTCACCGAGCGTAACGGCATCTACATCATCGACCTGCAGAAGACCGTTAAGAAGCTGGACGAGGCTTACAACTTTGTTCGCGAGGTTGCTTCCGAGGGCGGCGAGATCCTGTTCGTTGGCACCAAGAAGCAGGCTCAGGAGTCCATTAAGGACGAGGCTACCCGCTGCGGCATGCACTATGTGAACGCTCGTTGGCTGGGCGGCATGCTGACCAACTTCCGCACCATCCGCAAGCGCATCGACCGTCTGGAGCAGCTGCGCCAGATGAGCGAGGACGGCACCTTTGATCTGCTGCCCAAGAAGGAAGTTGCCAAGCTGGAGCTGGAGATCGAGAAGCTGGAGAAGTTCCTGGGCGGTGTGAAGAACATGCACGGCCTGCCCAAGGCGATGTTCATCGTTGACCCCCACAAGGAGCGCATTGCTGTGGCTGAGGCCCGCAAGCTGAACATCCCCATCGTGGCTATCGTCGACACCAACTGCAACCCCGACGAGATCGACTACGTGATCCCCGGCAACGACGACGCCATCCGTGCTGTTAAGCTGATCGCCGGCGCTATGGCCGACGCCGTGATGGAAGGCCGTCAGGGCGAGCAGAACGCCGCCGAGGAGACCGCTGAGGCTGCTGAGGCCTAAGCACCCACCATTTTCCACCGATAACGAAAGGGGATAATAAAAATGGCTTTTACTGCACAAGACGTTAAGAATCTGCGCGAGCAGACCGGCTGCGGCATGATGGATTGCAAGAAGGCTCTGACCGAGTCTAACGGCGATTTCGAGAAGGCTGTTGAGTACCTGCGCGAGAAGGGCCTGGCTGCTGCTCAGAAGAAGGCTGGCCGTATCGCTGCTGAGGGCATGGTTTACGCCACTGTCTGCGGCAAGGTGGGCGTTGTGGTCGAAGTGAATGCTGAGACCGACTTCGTTGCCAAGAACGAGATGTTCCAGAACTTCGTTAAGGACATCGCCACTGTGGTTGCCGAGCAGAACCCCGCTGATGTGGACGCTCTGCTGGCCTGCAAGCTGGGTGAGGACACCGTTGAGGCTGCCCTGAAGGAGAAGATCCTGGTCATCGGCGAGAACATCAAGATCCGCCGCTTCGAGCGTTTCGAGGGTGTTTGCTCCGCTTACATCCATGCCGGCGGCACCCACGCTGTTCTGGTTGACTTCGAGACCAGCGAGGAGATCGCTTCCAAGCCCGAGTTCGAGGCTTACGGCAAGGACATCGCCATGCAGATCGCTGCCGCTAACCCCGGCTACCTGTGCGAGGCTGACGTGCCCGCCGAGGTGATTGAGAAGGAGAAGGAGATCCTGCTGGCTCAGATCGCCAACGATCCCAAGAACGCCAACAAGCCCGACGCCATCAAGGAGAAGATGGTTCTGGGCCGCATCGGCAAGTTCTACAAGGAGAACTGCCTGGTGGATCAGGAGTTCGTTAAGGACAACGAGCTGACCGTTGCCAAGTACACCGATAAGGTGGCCAAGGAGTTGGGCGGCGAGATCAAGATCACCAAGTTCGCTCGTTACGAGAAGGGCGAAGGCCTGGAGAAGAAGACTGACGACTTCGCTGCCGAGGTTGCCAGCATGATGAAGTAAGTCGAATTCGACTTACCAATGCACCTTTCGGGGTGTGTGATCATTCGCTTTCTTCCTGCCGGAGCAGTACCGGTCCCGTTTTTGTGGGCGAAAGCCTTTGGGAGAACAGGCGGGGCTGAGTGCAGTCCGGTGATTCGATTGTGAATAGAGGCTTCGGCCCGGCGCTCGCGGTGGTTTTTAAGTCGCACACTGCGGAACAAGCGCACAAGGGCTGACAAACAAGCCGTAAAAGGCGGTGCTCAAACGAGCACCGCCTTTTTTCTGTGTTTCTCAATGGACTTTTATGGTAAAAGGGCACAGGATGGTTGTCTGCAACCAGAAAAAATGTCATGTACCGGTGAATTAAAAGTGGGAAAAACTTGGGAATTATTATTTTATGACAATTTTTTCTGCGCGCTTTTGTCCTTTTGGTACATACACATTGTTTCAATGTACTAATTTGCAATAATAAAGTGGTAATTCGACCAAATCGCTTGCAAATGGTCAAAAGTCGTGCTACAATAATCCCTGCTCATGAGAGATAAGAGCCGTCCGCTGAATATCAGGCGGGGCAGGCTCTTTTTTTTGCCCGTTGAAGCTGCGGCAAACCGGGCAAAGCTTTGTGTAAATTACAGTAAAAATTCCATAATGCGGGCTTGCTTTTTGGAATTTTATGTGATACACTTTAGTCAAATAAAACAAGAAAGCAAATTGTGAGGTGCGTAATGGCTGACAAGAATCATCTGAGAAACCCCGCGACCACCGCGTTGTTCGAGGCCATCCTTTCTTTGCAGAGCATGGAAGAGTGCTATACATTCTTTGAGGATCTTTGCACCATGAAGGAGCTGGCCGACATGGCTCAGCGTCTGGAGGCTGCCAAGATGCTGCTGGATGGCAAGACCTACGAGCAGATCGTGAAGAGCGTGGAGATCAGCACGGCCACCATCAGCCGCATCAACCGCTGCATCCAGTACGGCAACGGCGGCTATGAGCTGATCATCGACCGTGTGAAGCAGAATGCTCAGCCCGAGGGCGAGCAGGCTGCGGAATAAGCGGACAAGGTTCCCTTGAGACAAAAAGAACACCCGGATGAAATCATCCGGGTGTTCTTTTTGTTTGATTTGAGAAGTGGTTTTCTTTGGAAGGATGCTGCGAAAAGCTTAGCCTTCCTGGGGGCGGAAGATGATATTGCCCTCATCGTCCACACCTTCCACGATGGCCAGGCTGGTGAGCTTGTAGCCTGCAGCACGCAGGGAGTCACCGCCGCTCTGGAACCCCTTCTCGATGGTGATGCCGATGCCGCATACGGTGGCGCCTGCCTGTTCGCATACATCCAGCAGACCATGCATGGCCTTGCCCACTGCCATGAAGTCATCCAGGATCAGTACCCGATCCTCAGGGCCCAGGAACTTTTTGGCCAGGGTAATGTCGTAGTCCTTGCCGTAAGTAAAGGAATGTACGGTGGAGGTGAAGACCTCGCCGTCCAGATTCTTGCTTTTGGCCTTTTTGGCGAATACCACCGGAACATCAAAGTAACGGGCGGTCATGCAGGCGATGGCAATGCCGGAAGCCTCAATGGTCAGGATCTTGTTGATGCCATCGTCTTTATAAATACGATAGAATTCCTTACCGATCTCGTCCAGCAGGTTTACATCCAGCTGATGGTTCAAGAAGGAATCCACCTTAATGATATTGCCCGGGCGGACTTGACCGTCCTTAACGATTCGCTCTTCCAGCAGTTTCATACCTTTATAACTCTCCCTACACAAAAGTATCCCCACCGCGGGCAAAATGCACACACGGAAAAAGGTAATACACCTATTATACAGAAAAGCGGAGGGTTTGCAATGCTTAAAACGTTCTTTTTTGCTGAAAAAACAGCTTTTTCAGGGATGAATAATAACGAATGCGTTACAAATTGCCAAATGCACAGTTTTGTTTGTCCAAAAAAACAAAGAAGTCTGTGCATTATCACCACCTTTGCGCTTTACAACGATAAAAAGTATGTGAAAATAGCGAATTGCAATTTTGTACTGATGTCCGTATAATTTAGAAAAGCAAAAAATTCCCCCCACAAAAAGCGCATTAGGGGCGTGAGGGGGAAGATCGGAGGAGAATCCACATGAAAAAAGCAATGAGTTTGGTCCTTGCGGCCGCAATGGCATTCAGCTTCGCTGCTTGTGGCGGTGCGTCCGGTACCAGCGGCGCAGCATCCACCGCATCCGGCACCGCGATTAAGATCGGCGGTATTGGTCCCCTGACCGGCGGCGCTGCCATCTACGGAAACGCTGTTAAGAACGGCGCGGCTCTGGCTGTGGAAGAGATCAACGCCCAGGGCGGCCTGCAGTTCGAACTGAACTTCCAGGACGACGAGAATGACCCGGAAAAGGCTCTGAACGCTTACAACAACCTGAAGGACTGGGGCATGCAGGCTCTGCTGGGCACCGTTACCACACAGCCTTGTCTGACCGTAGCACCTGAGACCGCTGCGGACAACATGTTCCTGCTGACTCCCTCCGCCTCTGCGGTGGATGTCATCAAGGAAGACAATGCCTTCCAGGTCTGCTTCACCGACCCCAACCAGGGCGTTGCTTCCGCGGACTACATCGCTGAGAACGGCCTGGCCACCAAGATCGCCATCATCTACGACAGTTCCGACGCCTATTCTTCCGGCATCCACGACAAGTTCAAGGAAGAGGCTGCCACCAAGGGCCTGGAGATCGTAGCCGACGAGGCATTCACTGCCGACAACAAGACCGACTTCTCCGTACAGGTTCAGAAGGCCAAGAGCTCCGGCGCTGAGCTGGTGTTCCTGCCCATCTATTACAGCGAAGCCAACCTGATCATCCAGGAGATGAACAAGCAGGGCTGCACCGCTTCCATCTTTGGCTGTGACGGTCTGGACGGCCTGCTGACCATCGAAGGCGCCGACACCTCCCTCTTCGAGGGCGTAATGCTGCTGACTCCCTTCGCTGCCGACGCGCAGGACGAGAAGACCCAGAGCTTTGTTTCCAAGTATGAAGAGAAGTACGGCGAGACTCCCAACCAGTTCGCTGCCGACGCTTACGACGGTGTTTACACCATCCTGGCTGCCTGCGAGAAGGGCGGCGTGACCGCGGATATGGATGTCTCCGCTGTTTGCGATGCTCTGAAGACTGCCATGACCCAGATCACTGTGGATGGCCTGACCGGCGAGGGCATGAAGTGGGAAGCCACCGGCGAAGTGAACAAGGCTCCTCGTGCCGTTAAGATTCAGAACGGCGCTTACACCGCAATGTAATTCAAACAGCCCGGCCTGGTCCGGTGCTGAAAGGGCTGCTCGCCGGGGGGCGCAGCAGCCCTTTTTTATTCAAAAAAACAGCAAGATCCGGCAGAAAATGCTGTAGAATTCTTGTGCGCACTTTACAGCAGTGCTATAATAATCCATATATTCTGTGCGGTGGCGGCAGACAGGTGTAGGCATCATCGGTCCGCCGCCGCGAAAAAAGGGGAATCGAGTATGGAATTTTTGTCCTACTTAATCAACGGTATCAGCCTGGGCAGTGTATATGCCATCATCGCCCTGGGCTACACCATGGTGTACGGCATTGCCAAGATGCTGAACTTTGCCCATGGTGATGTGATCATGGTGGGCAGCTACATCGTGTTCATTGCGGTGAACCAGATGGGCATGCCTCCGCTGCTGGCCATTGTTGTTTCCATGGTCTTGTGTACGCTGCTGGGTATCGTGATCGAGCGGTTTGCCTATAAGCCGCTGCGCAGCGCCTCCTCGCTGGCGGTTCTGATCACCGCCATCGGTGTGAGCTATCTGCTGCAGAACCTGGCGCTGCTCATCTGGGGCGCCGACCCCAAGTCCTTCACCTCCGTGGTGGGTCTGGCTCCAGTGCAGCTGGCAGGCGGCCGGCTGGTCATCTCCGGTGAGACCATCGTGACCATTGTGGTGAGCGCCATCATCATGGCTGGTCTGATTTTCTTCGTGAATAACACCAAAATGGGCCGGGCTATGCTGGCCGTGAGCGAGGATAAGGGCGCTGCTCAGCTGATGGGCATCAATGTGAACTCTACCATCGCCATGACCTTCGCCATCGGTTCTGCCCTGGCTGCAGTGGCCGGCGTGCTGCTGTGCTCCGCCTATCCCACTCTGCAGCCCACCACCGGTGCTATGCCTGGTATCAAGGCCTTCACCGCTGCGGTGTTCGGCGGCATCGGCTCCATTCCCGGCGCGTTTGTGGGTGGTATCCTGCTGGGTGTGATCGAGATCATGAGCAAGGCTTACATTTCCACCCAGCTGGCGGATGCCATCGTGTTCGCAGTGCTGATCATTGTGCTGTTGGTGCGTCCCACCGGTCTGCTGGGCAAGAAAATCAGTGAAAAGGTGTGAGGTGGCGGTTATGAATATTCTGAAAACCATGAAAAAGTCCACCCGCAGCAACCTGATCACCTATGGCATTGTGGTGCTGTTTTATCTGGTGATGCAGCTGCTGGCCAGCGGCGGCGTGCTGAGCAACTCCATGCAGGGCATGCTGGTGCCCATCTGCACCTATGTGGTCCTGGCGGTATCCCTGAACTTGACCGTTGGTATCCTGGGCGAGCTGAGCCTGGGCCATGCGGGCTTTATGAGCGTTGGTGCTTTTTCCGGCGCGGTGTACTGGATGATCGCGGGGCAGAACCTGCCCTCCGTTCTGGGTTTGGCGATTGCCATGCTCATCGGCGGCGTGATGGCCGGTGTGTTCGGCTTTTTGATCGGCATTCCCGTGCTGCGGCTGCGGGGCGACTATCTGGCCATTGTGACCCTGGCCTTCGGTGAGATCATCAAAAATATCCTGAATGCCATCTACCTGGGCTGGGACAGCAACGGCTTCCACTTCTCCATGAAGGATGCCACTGCTCTGAACATGGGCGAGGATGGTAAGGTCATCATCAACGGTGCCATTGGCATCAGCGGCATGACCAAAGCCTCCAGCTTCACTGCGGGCATCATTCTGGTGCTCATCACCCTGTTTGTGGTGCTGAACCTGATCAATTCCCGCGCCGGCCGTGCAATCATGTCCATCCGCGACAATCGCATTGCCGCCGAGGCCACCGGTATCAACGTGACCAAGTACAAGCTGATGGCCTTCATCACCTCCGCCTTCCTGGCTGGCATGGCGGGTGTGCTGTATGCACTGAATATGTCCGCTCTGGCGGCCAAGAAGTTCGACTACAACACCTCCATTCTGGTGCTGGTGTTCGTGGTTCTGGGTGGCATTGGCAACATCCGCGGCTCTGTGATCGCGGCGGCTGTTCTGTATGTGCTGCCCGAGCTGCTGCGTGGTCTGAACGACTACCGCATGCTGATCTATGCGGTGATCCTGATCGTTATGATGATCTTCAACCAGAGCGCCCAGGTGGTCGCCTGGCGTCATCAGGTGTGGGAAAAGCTTTCCACCATCGGTCTGTTCCAGAAGCTGGCGCAGGCGAAAAAACAAAACAAGGGGGAGGCATAATCCATGGCTCTGCTTGAAGTAATGAACGTGGGCATCGCTTTCGGCGGTCTGCAGGCGGTGGCTCAGCTGGATATGAAGATCGAGAAGGGCCATCTGTATGGCCTGATCGGCCCCAACGGTGCCGGTAAAACCACCGTGTTCAATATGCTCACCGGCGTGTATCGTCCCACCGAGGGCGATATTATCCTGGACGGCAAGAACATCACCGGTAAGGCCCCGGCCAAGATCAACCAGGCCGGCATTGCCCGTACCTTCCAGAACATCCGCCTGTTCAGCCAGATGACCGTGCTGGACAACGTGAAGATCGGTCTGCACAACCAGGTCAAGTATCCCATGTGGACCGGCGTGTTCCGTCTGCCCGGCTTCAAGGAAAAGGAGCAGGAGATGGACTACAAGGCCATGAAGCTGCTCAAGATCTTTGATCTGGATAAGGAAGCGGATCTGCCTGCTTCCAGCCTGCCCTACGGCAAGCAGCGCAAGCTGGAGATTGCCCGTGCGCTGGCGACCAATCCCAAGCTGCTGCTGCTGGACGAACCCGCCGCCGGTATGAACCCCAGCGAGAGCGAGGAGCTGATGAACACCATCAAGTTTGTGCAGAAGGAGTTCGATGTGGCCATCCTGCTCATCGAGCACGACATGAACTTCGTAATGGGCATCTGCGAATACATCTATGTGCTGGATTACGGCCGGGTCATCGCCCAGGGCAACGGCGAATCCATCCGCAATAACCCCAAGGTCATTGCGGCATATCTGGGAGGTGACTGACCATGGGTGAGATGCTTCGCGTAAGCGATCTGAATGTGTTCTATGGCTCCATCCATGCCATTAAGGATATCTCGTTCCACGTGAACGAGGGCGAGATCGTGACTCTGATCGGTGCCAACGGCGCCGGCAAGACCACTACCATGCATGCCATTTCCGGCCTGCTGAAGCCCAAGAGCGGCACCATCGACTTTCTGGGCAACCGCATCAGCCAGATGGAGGCCCATAAGATCATCCGGCTGGGTCTGGCCCAGGTGCCGGAAGGCCGCCGAGTGTTCAGCCACCTGACCGTGCAGGAGAACCTGTCCATGGGTGCATTTACCCGCAAGGACGGCGCTTCCGCCATCGCTCAGGATCTGGAGATGGTATTCGACCGCCTGCCCCGCCTGAAGGAGCGGCGCAAGCAGCAGGCGGGCACTCTGTCCGGCGGCGAGCAGCAGATGCTGGCCATCGGCCGTGCGCTGATGTGCAAGCCCAAGATGCTGCTGCTGGATGAGCCCTCCATGGGCCTGTCGCCCCTGCTGGTGAAGGAGATTTTCAAGATCATCGAGGACGTAAACAAGGACGGCGTGACCGTTCTGCTGGTGGAACAGAACGCCAAAATGGCTTTGGAAATTGCCGACCGTGCCTACGTGCTGGAAACCGGCACCGTGAAGATGGAAGGCCCCGCCGACGAGCTGGCCAATAACATCGAAGTGCGCAAGGCCTATCTGGGCTGCTGAGCAAAAAACAAATACAAGAGCACCCCCAATGCCGAAAAATTTTCGGCATTGGGGGTTTTTCTATGCCCGAGGGAATTGACAAACTTATAATACAGATGTATTATAATCTCAAATAATACATCCGTATTATAAATAACAGAAAGGGATATGAATATGGGTGAATCGATTCGCAGGCTTCCGGACAGTGAGCTGGAAGTGATGCAGGCACTTTGGCAGGCAGACCATCCGCTGCTGCGCAGTGAACTGGATGAAGGCCCGGGAAAGAAAAACGGCTGGGCGCCTCAAGTTCTGGTTACCATGCTGACCCGGCTGGAAAAGAAAGGGTTTGTGTGCCACAACAAAGAAGGGCGGGGCTATCGCTATGAGGCGCTGATCAGCCGGGATGAATATCTGGCCAGCGAGAGCGAAAGTCTGGTGGAGCGGCTGTATGGTGGCCAGCCAGCCGGATTCATCGCGGCGCTGCAACGGGGCAAGGGCCTTAGCGCAAAGGATATTCAGGAGCTGGAAGCAATCCTGCAAAAGGCAAAAGAGGATCTGGAATGACCGGCGCGGAGTTGCTTTTGAATGTGTTCGGCCTTAGCCTGTCGGCGGGGGCGATGATTCTGGTGCTTTTGCTGCTTCGATCGGGCCTTGCCCGGCGATACAGCGCCCGCTGGCGATGCGTGGTCTGGCTGCTGCTGGCGGTGCGGCTGATGATCCCCCTGCCGCTGGAGAGCGGGTTTGTGCGGATCGAGCTGCCGCGAAGGCTGGATCAGCCCCAATATGGTCAAAGCGCGGTGTATCAATCCCCACAGCGGGATGAAGAGCCGGCGCCCGAACCGGAAGAGCAAAAGGCGCAGGAAGAGGGGATGGGGGAGAAATCGGAACTGCCGGCAGCTCCTGAGGATTCGCCGCGGAGGGACGCCGCGCCGCTCTTATTGGAAAAGGCGGGGCCGTCGCTGCTTTCGGTTGCCTGCGGGATCTGGGGAATCGGGATGGTACTGTGCGCAGCAGGGCAGTTGCTACGGTATTTTGTCTGGCGGAGGCAGACGCTGCGGTGGAATAAGCCGGTAGAAAATACAACACTGCTGGAACAGCTTGCGGCGGAAAGCAGGTCTGCAGGGCTTGCAAGGCCGCCGAAAGCTTACTGCAATGCCAAGCTGGGCGCGCCGCTGGTTCTGGGGTATTTTCACCCGATTCTGCTCTTGCCGGAGGGCTTTGAAAGCGAACCGGCTGCGGGGCCGGTGCTGCGGCATGAGTGCATCCATCTGCGGCGGGGCGATCTGTTCTGGAAGCTGTTGCTGCTGGCCGCTGCCTGTATGCACTGGTTCAATCCTCTGGTGTGGATGATGCGGCGTGCGGCCCATCATGATCTGGAGCTGGCCTGTGATGAAGCGGTGCTGGCAGGGCGAGATTCCGCCCACCGCATCCTTTATGGATATGCACTGCTGGAGCATGCCAAAAAACCTGCGAAAAAGCAGAGTCCTTTTACAGCAAGGTGTGGGGAGCCATGATGAAACGAACAAGAGGAAAAGAGCGCAGACCGGCCGCCCTGCGAGAAGCACGCACGGGCCTTATGCTGGCCGCGCCGGTGTTTCTGGGCAGCGGAATCTTCTTTTTGCTCCCCTTTCTTTTGATGCTTCGCTACTCACTCACCTTTGGAATTGGCGGAACTCGGTTTGTGGGGCTGCGCAATTACCGGGAGGTGCTGGAAAGCCCGGCGTTCCAACTGGCAGCAAAGAATACGGCGCGCTTTTTGGTGGTGGGCCTTCCGCTGATTATGGCGCTGGGGCTGCTTGTGGCACTGCTGCTTCGTCAGAAGCTTCCGGGGGCTTGCTGGCTGCGCCGGGTGCTGCTTCTACCCATGGTACTTCCAATTGCCAGCATTGTGATGCTGGTGCAGATCCTGTTTGCCGACCGGGGTGTTTTGAATGGTCTGCTGGGGCAGTGGGGCGCATCGCCCCGGCAATGGCTGAGCGGACCGGAGAGTTTTTGGGTGCTGATTGGGCTGTATCTCTGGAAAAACTGCGGCTACAATGTGGTGCTGTTTCTGGCGGGTCTGAACATGATCCCGGAGGAGCTGTATCAAACGGCAGCGCTGGATGGTGCGGGAGCCTGGGCAAAATTCCGATTCATTACGCTGCCGCTGCTGGTGCCCAGCCTGTTTTTCGGCTTCATTTTCAGTGTTGTAAACAGCTTTAAGG